>JAZDEK010000253.1:0-3157 GCA_043808895.1 Pseudomonadota bacterium | reverse complement strand
CAAAGAAAAATTCTTACATCTTTTTATATACTCGTGGCTGGCAGTTATAAAACAAATAAAAATAAATATTCAGATGCTACATCATATCTCCATAGAAATAGGTCGATTATATTGGTGTACATTAGATGTTGTCAATATCGCTTTCGCCCTTTTTACTAATTTTTATCTCCAGATATTCTGTATTCTCTATTACGTTGCCAGAAAGTCGTTAAGGGACAGGACCGGAAATGTTTTCTATTTTTTAATAATACCGACGCTATTTGTTACGGCGGAAGTCCTGGACCCCAGGATATTTAATTGGTCAGCCGGGAACGCGCTGTCCTCTTTTGAATATCTTGTGCAGTTTGCCGACGTGTTTGGAGCGGAGGGTTTAAGTTTTTCAATAATTATTATTAACGTCGGTCTGTTCTTTATCTACAAAAGCAGGCATTGGATCAAGTACTCTTCTATCGTGGCCGCGGTGCTGCTCTTTTTATCTATCTACGGTTATTACGACTACAATAGTGTCAAAAAATTCCAGGATACGTGCCCAAAATTCAAAGCCGGTGTTGTTCAGGCCAATATTGGGAACCCCTGGCAGCTTGATGTGGCTCAGGCCCTAAAACTTACAGCAGAGTTTGACCAGAAAAAAGATTCTCCACACTCTATACTTATATATAAGAAGTATGAGTCAATGACCGAGAAAATGCTAAGCGGTAACCACGATATAGATTTTGTTGTATGGCCGGAGACCGCTTTCCCGGGCTATTATATCGACGGGAATCCTTTAATGGATCAACAAAAGGAACTTGTAAAAAAAACGGGGATCCCGTTTATTATAGGTGGATATTATCTTGAGAACACATTTCCGGAAGGCCGCTACTATAACAGCGCGATAGTTGTTACGCCCGAGGGCAGGGTTGAGTTCTATCATAAATCAAAACTTCTTCCTTTCGGAGAATATGTGCCGCTTGCGAATATTTTTCCCTCGCTGAATAAAGTTGTGTCTGAGATCGGGAATTTTTCAAGAGGAGCGGGGCCGGCAACATTGGATGTCCCGATCGACGGGGTAGAGCTACGTTTTGCGCCCACAATATGTTACGAGATACTTAAATCATCTTATGTGAGAAAAATGGTCTATAAGGACGCGAATATTTTCCTTAATCTCAGTAACGACTCGTGGTTTGGAAGCGTTGAGCCGTATCAACATTTAAGGCTTTCCGCTATTAAGGCTGTGGAATACAGGCGCCCGATAATAAGATCCACCAACACCGGTATTACGGCGCTGATAGATATAACGGGCGATATGGTAGAGAACGGCTCATATCACACGGCAGAAACACTTGTTTTTGATGTTCCGGTCTGCGACCACAGGTATAGGAGCTTTTATTCCGTAGCCGGATTTTTATTTGTTCCGTTCATGTTCTTTATATCGCTGGCCGCTATTTTATATTTAAGAAAAAGGAAGTGAATCATGAAAATAGGGCTTGAGAACACAAATGAGATCACTAGCGCTCTCAAGGGCAGAAAGGTCTCTGTTATTTGTAATATGTCGTCGGTGAACAGCAATTTTATACACTGCTTTGATGTACTGCGCGGAATGGATGTAAATGTAAGGTCCATTATGGCTCCTCAGCACGGATTTATTATGGATAAACAGGACAACATGAAGGAAAGCCCCGACGATCAGGCATCGGAACAGGGAGTGCCTGTTTACTCGCTGTACGGGGCATCCAGAGAACCCCAGGGCTACATGGTAAGAGATATAGATACTGTGGTGTTCGATCTTCAGGATGTTGGAGCGCGTTACTATACATTTATATATACAATGGCCAACGCAATGAAAGTCTGTGCGAAAAACGATATTGATTTCGTTGTGCTGGACAGGCCAAATCCCCTTAACGGGATCAACGTCGAGGGCGGAGTTGTTCAGGACGGCTTTGAGAGCTTTGTCGGGATGTACCCGATATCCAACCGCCACGGAATGACCATAGGGGAGCTCGCGTTAATGTTCAACGAGGATTTTGGTATCGGATGTAAACTTCAGATCGTAAAACTTGAGGGCTGGAACAGAAAAAAATATTGGGACGAGGTAGCGGACGCGCGTTCGTGGGTGATGCCGTCGCCTAACATGCCGTCTTTTGATACAGCGCTTGTTTACGTTGGTCAGTGTCTTCTTGAGGGGACAAATATTTCAGAGGGCAGGGGCACTACCCGCCCGTTCGAGATATTTGGCGCGCCGTTCATTAAGCATAAAAAGTTTTTAGCGCATAGCGCCATTAAGTCGCTGAAAGGCGTTTATTTTAGACCTCTTTATTTTGAGCCTACTTTTAACAAATTCGCAGGGAGGGTTTGTACGGGATTCCAAATTCACGTGACTGACAGGGAGAAATTTAATTCGCTTAAGACAGGGCTCGCAGTTATTTACGCCCTGAACGATCTATATCCTGACGATTTCATGTTCAACCAGCCCCCGTACGAATATGAACGCAAAAAAATGCCCATAGATATTCTCCTCGGCAGCGATACCCACAGAGTGCTTTTAGAAAAAGGCGTTAGTTTCAAAGAATTCTCCGGAGCGGTGGAGAACGGCCGCACTGATTTTATAACTTCCAGAAAGAAATACCTGCTGTATTAATAAGCAATATCTCAATTTCCGGCAATACCCATACCCTTCATAAAATATAAGGGGTATGGGTATTGCCAATAATAAGTTTTCTTGATAATCATATCCCGCACGTAAAATCTTTAGGAGGCGAATTGATATGAGAAAAAGACTTTTTATCCCTGGTCCGGTTGATGTTCGTGAAGAAGTACTCAAGGCTATGTCTACACAGATGATAAGCCATAGGTCCAAGGCCGCAAGTGAACTGCAAAAAAGAATGCATGACGGAATGCAGAAGCTGTTCCACACAAAGAACATGATGATCTTTTCCACAACGTCCGGAAGCGGACTTATGGAATCGTCCATAAAATGCTGTACGGCAAAAAGAGCTGCTGTTTTCTCTGTAGGTTCTTTCGGCGACAGATGGGCTGATATGGGAACCTCTAACGGCGTTCCTACAGATATGTTCACAGTTAAGAATCCGGGCGAAGCAACACTTCCTGAAGAAGTGGATAAAGTCCTTGCTACCGGAAAGTACGACGTTGTTACAGTTACCCATAACGAAACATCATC
>JAZDEK010000252.1:0-2588 GCA_043808895.1 Pseudomonadota bacterium | reverse complement strand
ATCTATAGTATAAAACACAGTTTTTTTAACCAATCCAACTTTCTGCAACATTACTCCAACACCGGCATTTATATTGTCTACGCCGACATAAAGATCAATGGAGCCAAAACACAGACACCACCACAGAGTTAACAGTACATCTTTAATTATATTAAACCACTGAATAGGTACATACCACGGAAAAAAAACTTCGGAAACGCTCAAACTGCGCATGCCATATATCCGCATATGAGAACGCTTTTCACGCGCAAACACAAAAGGATGAGCTATAAATGCAAGTTTTGAAGTTTTTCCTTGTAAGTACTTTTCAAGTGCATGTGATGGCCCAGTCGCGTACTCGTGGGTAACAATGACAACACGGAGATTTTGAAGCTTAGAGGCGATATTCATGACGGTACCATTCTATGGTTTTGGCTAATCCCTCATCAAGCCGAGTTTTTGCAGTAAATTGAAGATGCTTTTTTGCTTTCCGATTATCACTATTTCTTCTTGTGCTCCCATCAGGTTTTGTTTTATCAAACCGGACAGTCACTTTTTTACCGGACAAAGTAATAATTTTGCCAACAAGTTCTGCTATTGTTACTTCTTCATTCGTTCCTAAATTAACCGGATCAGGAGTCGGATATCGCTCGACCGCTGCGATCATACCTTCCGCTAAGTCTTCAACGAAGAGAAACGCACGTGTTTGCTTGCCCGTCCCCCAAACAGTAATGGGATTTTCTCCATCAAAGACTCGTTTGATGAGTGCCGGTATTACATGAGAAGTTTTTGGGTCAAAGTGATCTCGGGGTCCATAACAATTATATGGACGTACAATGGCAACGCGCATACCAAATTCTTCGGCATAATACCTGCCCAACAGTTCCGCCATCCTTTTTGCCCAGCCGTATCCTCCGTTTGTCGGCTCCGGCTCACTTAAGAATCCTTCCGTTTCCAGTGTAGGCACAGAGCACTCCCGGGGATACACACAAGCCGATGAAATTACCAAAAAGCGTTCCACGTGAGCGATGCGCGCCGCTTCAATCATTGTGATTTCGATATTTAAATTATCCCGAAGCATCGTTGCCTGATGCATACGGTTATATTCGATTCCCCCCACCCGGGCTGCGAGATTCATAATAATATCCTTATTTTTGCAGGCGCATAAATCATCGGCCATATTGGTGCAATCACCATGAATGAGCGATATGTTAGACTTTACGGCTACTAAATTTTTAAGTTTTCCGTTTTGTAAGTTATCAAGCACGGTAACTTTTGCCCCTCGTTCAACCAATTTTTCGACAACGTGACTGCCGATAAAGCCGGTGCCGCCGGTGACAAGAACTTTCTTGCTTTTCCAAAACGATTTACTCATATGGTCACTATCAAGTAAATGTTTTAATAATCGTATGTAATTCTTTTTTTGTAAGTTCAGGATTATTCCCAAAATATAAACCCTGCTCATGGATGAGACGCGCGTTTGGACACTTGATGTTTTTTTCAACGTGTGTTTTAAAAAATGGCTGAGCTGTTATATCACCGCCAACGACAGGTCTGATTTCAATTTTGCCCTCACATTTTTCAACGAGCTCGTCTCGGATAGCTCTTGAGCGGCACACTACCGGGACTGCAAAGTTTGAAAGAAATTCAATGTGATCATATTTCACGGGGTAATAGCGTTTGGTTTGTGCATAGATTAACGGGGCTATCGCCAAAAAATTGTCGCGTCTTTTTTTATTGATCTCATCTGCATAGCGAAGCTGAACGTTTCCTAAAAATCCGTTTATCTCTGTTGCACGCAAATTATATCCCAGTTCATAAAACGTATATCTGGAATAAAAAGTTGAATTTACTTTAAATTTATTCCTGATTATATTTTGTTTTGCGAGGCTCAAATTCCTATCCCAACCGTGTGCGCGCACCAGGCGGAGCATCGTCGCCAACTCTTCATCGTCCGTACATACTGCGCCTCCTTCAATAGTGGACATGTGGTGTCCGACATAGAAAGAAAATGTGCTCGCTAAACCAAAGTTTCCTAATTTTTTTCCGTGATACACAGTTCCCAAAGATTCACAATTATCTTCTAAAAGAATTATTTTTTGTTTATTGCAGACCTGTCGAATCTTCTCTATGTCATCACAAAATCCAAGAAGATTAGTCAAAAATAGTACTTTTAAGCGTTTCTCATGTAACACTGTAGGCAATTTTTCGCTTGAAACGTTCAGTGTATCTAACTCAACATCTATCGGCGTAGCCTGTAGACCTAATTCCAATAACGGCATAACGTTGGTAGACCACGTTAAAGCGGAAAATCCTACGAGATCATCTTTGTGTATCTTGCCTAAATTAAGAAGTGCTTGGATAACCGCAAGGTTTGCCGAACTACCGCTATTAAGAAACACGCTATGCTTCCGTCCCTGCCATTTTGCGAAATTTACTTCAAATGACTGGCATTGGGGACCAAAGCTTAATTGTTTGGCGGACCGGATGAAATTAATAAGCAACTGTTTTGTTCTTGCTTCTTTATAAAACGTGGATTTAATAAGTTTGATCATAGTAGTATTGCTCAATTCTACTTCTTTTGTTTCAAAAAATCATGTATTGTTTCT
>JAZDEK010000251.1:0-2927 GCA_043808895.1 Pseudomonadota bacterium | reverse complement strand
ACCTTGGCGCTTAATTCTCCTTCACCCTCGGAAACTCCTTTTACCATTATATAGAACTCGTCGCCCTTTAGAAGTGTGCCGGTATAGACCCTTTTGCCTTCGAGCATTTTCATGTTCGTTTCAGGGATGTTGAGCTTAAGGAAATAACCTGTTCCCTCGCCGCTCCTTGAGTTTATCGCGACCTTTATTATTTGGAACGTGCCTTCGCTCGTGGTTTTCTTATCAACGTCAAAATTGACGCTGAACGGATTTTCTACCGCGTAAGAGACCGCGGATACTGCGGCAATAAATACCAGCGCTAATAATTTTCTATTCAAAAACAACATCCAGCACCTCTTTTATATTCTTTACCTTTATTAAATTACCGCTGCCTTTTTCCGGATAGTCCTGAACAGGTACTATCGCGGATTTAAAACCAATTCTATATGCCTCGTTTATTCTCTCGCTGATACGAGGTATTTTTCTTACTTCACCGTTAAGGCCGACTTCCCCTATAAGGACAAAATCGTTCTTTGGTTTTTTATTAAGATAGCTTGAGGCGATGGACACAACAACCGCAAGATCAAGTGCCGGTTCTTGTGTTTTGAGTCCGCCGACTACGTTAACGAACATATCAAGGTTTGAGAAACTGTAATGAAAATATTTTTCCATAACAGCCAAAAGCATCGCCACTCTATTCGCCTCATACCCGACAACAGTTCTGCGCGGCATACTTATATAAGAAGTTGAGAGCAGCGATTGGATTTCAAGAAGTATGGGGCGTGTGCCCGTAATTATGCTCCCGATAACAGAGCCCGGATGGGTGGTGTCGCGTCCGGATAAAAAGAACGACGATGGGTTATCCACGTCGGACAGTCCATCTGATTTCATTTCAAAAAGACCGATCTCATTACTTGGGCCGAACCTGTTCTTAACGGTGCGGAGCACTCTGTAATTTACGTTCTCTTCACCCTCAAAATATATTACAGCATCCACCATGTGTTCTATGAGTTTTGGCCCCGCTATCATTCCGTCCTTTGTGACATGGCCTATTAAAAAGGTGGAGATATTTTTTGATTTCGCGAGCTCTATAATACCAGCCACCGTTTGCCGGAGCTGCGAGAAACTTCCCATGGGGGACTTTAATTCATCGTCGTAGATAGCCTGAATGGAATCAACAACGATGATGCTTGGAGAAACTTCCTGTATCGCGCTCAGCACCTTGAACAACGAGGTGTCCGCTGCTATCAGAAGATTATCGGAGCCGACGTTCAATCTTTCTGCCCTTAGTTTTATTTGTTCAAGGGATTCTTCGCCTGTAACATAAAGGACTTTATTTTTATTTGAACAAACCCTGTCGGCAAGTTCTAAAAGGAGAGTGGATTTTCCAATCCCTGGTTCGCCACCTATAAGAACAGAGGCTCCCCTTACTATCCCGCCGCCGAGAACTCTATCAAGCTCTTTGCTGCCGGTGGTCATTCTGGGAGTGAGAGAAACATCTATTGATTCAAGGCTTACAACGCTGGACGGTTTTACTTTTCTTTTTATATTTATAACTTCGTCCACCGCTTCAACTATGGTGTTCCACTCGTTACAGGTGTGGCAGCGGCCTTCCCAACGTGAGTAGCTCTGTCCGCAGCTTTGGCATTCGTATGTGGAATGATTCTTTGCCATGGTGATTTTTTATATACCAGAATTAGAATAAAAAATATAATATAAACATCGTGGATAAACGCCTTAACACACACGCGCTGCATATATGTGAGATATTTCACTCTTTTCAGGGCGAAAGTACTTGGATGGGGCGCCCCACTATATTTATACGCCTTGCAGGCTGCAATTTAAGGTGCAGGATCTGCGACACAAAATACGCGCTTACTCCTCATAAACTCGTCCCGCATAAAATTATCCCTATAAGCAAGATAATAAAACTCATAAAGCCCCTTAAGACGCCTTATATATGTATAACGGGCGGCGAGCCTTTGTGCCAAAAAGAGAGTGTTAAAAAATTAATAGCCAGATTAATAAAAGACGGACGAAAAATATCCATTGAAACTAACGGTTCACTCACGATATCGGGCATATCAAAAAAAGTTAAATGCGTTATGGATGTAAAAACCCCGTCCACGGGAGAAGAAAAAAGCTTCTGCGTGAAAAATTTAAAACTACTTGGCTCTGATGACGAAATTAAATTTGTGATATCGAATCACGCGGATTTTAAGTTCTCTGTTAATTTCATTAAAAAGAACAAGTTAGATAAAAAATGCCGCTACATACTCTTCTCGCCTAATTTAAGCGTAAAAGGCCTCGCGCAAAATCTCGTAAACTGGATATTAAGATCAAATTTAAATATTATCTTTCAGCCGCAGCTTCATAAACTGACAAGAGAAAAACCCGTTTACATATTAAAAAGACAAAATCTTACTTAAGTAAACGCCGATAGTTCCGCGAGTACGTCCTCGTAGTCTTCTCTTGCTTGGTTCATTTCGTCTTCGTTCATTGGGTCGTTCATAAGCTTACTTTCAATATCTTTTAAGGAATCCATTAACTCGTTTATTTCAAGTTCCGAGACTTTTTTAATTTTTTCGGCGGCGATTATAACTTGATCGCCGTCGGAAACCTGCATAATGCCTTTGTAGACGATAAAGCTTTTTTGATCATCCAGCTTAAGAAGCCCCTTCCCAAGAAGACACAACATATCCGTATGCCCGGGAAGAATGGCTATCTCGCCTTTAACGGACGGCACTGTAAGTACCGAAATATCTTTTCCGGCTACGAATTGCCCCAACGGTGAAACTATATCTACTTTAAGCATTATCCTCTTCCCTTATCTTTCTTGCTTTTTCTATCGCTTCCTCAATTGTGCCTACCATAAAGAAAGCCTGCTCAGGCAGAGAATCGTGTTTGCCCTCACAGATCTCTCTAAACCCTTTTATGGTATCTTCAAG
>JAZDEK010000250.1:0-7359 GCA_043808895.1 Pseudomonadota bacterium | reverse complement strand
GCTATCCTTGCCGGCTGCACACATTACTTTGGATATCCTATAACACCGGCCAGCGAGATCGCTCATGCCGCCGCGTATTACATGCCGCCGACAGGTGGAGTTTTTATTCAGGCGGAAAGCGAAGTCGCCGCGATAAACATGGTCTACGGCGCTGCTGGATCTGGAGCCCGTGTTATGACCGCGTCCTCTGGTCCGGGAATTAGTCTTAAAGCCGAAGGTACTTCATATCTTGCCGGTGCTGAACTTCCGTGCGTTATCGTCGATATAATGAGAGCAGGCCCAGGGCTTGGAAATATTTTTCCTGAGCAGGGCGATTATAATCAGGTCGTAAAAGGAGCGGGACACGGAAATTATAAAATGCTGGTCTTGGCGCCTAACTCGGTACAGGAAATGGCTGACCATGGATACCTTGCTTTTGATCTTGCTGAAAAATACAGGAACCCCGTTGTGATACTCACCGACGGATATATAGGCCAGATGATGGAACCGGTTGTCTTCCCAAGTGAAGTGAAAAAAGTTAAAAGGAATGATTGGGCTGTTTACGCCGACAAACAAAGCAGGTCCTCTCTTATTACCTCGATCACTTTTAGCGCTGAAACGATGGAAGCGCACAACAAAAAACTCAACGCCAAATACGCTAAGATGGAAAAAGAGGATGTGCGTTTTGAGGGTTATAAACTTAACGACGCTGAAATAGTTTTTATCGCCTATGGTGTGACATCCAGAATAGTTATGAGCGCTGTTGACGCATTAAGGAACATGAACATAAAAGCGGGACTTTTAAGACCGATAACGCTATTCCCGTTCCCCAAGCAGGCTTGTAAAGACGCAGCTGCTCATGCAAAACGCATGATAGCAGTGGAACTAAGTAACGGGCAAATGGTGGACGATGTAAGGCTGGCTGTATGCGGCCAAAAAGAAGTTGAATTTCACGGTAGAATGGGTGGAATGACCCCTACTGTTGAAGATCTTGTGAACCTCGTCAAATAAAAGGAGAAGCTGACATGAGCGACAATGCAAATGTACTATCAAAACCAAAAGCGTTTTACAACGAGTTCACAAGAAAGGGCGTCAGCGATGTTATAGCGACTCATTATTGCCCGGGCTGCGGGCATGGCGTACTTCATAAAATGATAGCCGAGGCTATCAGCGACTTGGGAATTCAGGATAGAACAGTGTTTGTTTCTCCGGTGGGCTGCTCTGTTTTCGCGTACTATTATTTTGATACAGGGAACATTCAGGTCGCGCACGGAAGAGCCCCAGCGGTAGCTACGGGAGCTAAAAGAGTCAATCCTCACGCTATCGTTATAGGTTATCAAGGCGACGGCGATCTTGCCGCGATCGGAACGGCAGAAATTCTTCACGCCGCGAACAGAGGCGAAGCGATAACCGTATTTTTTGTGAATAACGCCATCTACGGAATGACCGGCGGACAAATGGCCCCTACGTCGATAATCGGACAAAAGACCATGACGACACCGTACGGCAGAAAAGTTGAGAACGAGGGTTACCCAATAAAGATGGCGGAGATAATTTCAGGTTTACAAGCCCCTGTGTTCGTTGAAAGAGTATCTCTTGCCGACGTTCCCAGCAGAACAAAAGCGAGAACAACGGTGAGAAAAGCGATCCAGGCGCAGGTGGACGGAAAAGGATTTTCTTTTGTGGAAGTTCTGTCCGGATGCCCGAGCGGACTAAAGAAAACCCCGGTTGAAGCAAATGAGTGGGTGAAGAACACTCTTCACGAAATATTCCCCGTAAAATGTTTTAAGGACGAAATAGGAACAAGGGAGTCGTACCACGTTGAACGCAAGAAACTTTCCGACAGCGAGATATTGGCCGCGCTTAATCTATCCAAAGAGCCACTGGATTATAAGCCAAGTACGGATAAGAATAATTTTCCCGATCAGAACGTCAAGCTTGCGGGATTCGGCGGGCAGGGGATACTCTCCGCCGGGAACACATTATCGGTGTTGGCGATGTACGAGGGACTTGAAACCTCGTGGATACCCTCTTACGGCCCTGAAATGAGAGGCGGAACATCTTATTGCAGCGTAAAGATCAGCAACAAACGCATAGGTTCCCCCGTTGTTGAAACACCGAACGTGCTTATAGCCATGAACGGGCCGTCGCTGAATAAATTCGAGCCGACCGTTGCGAAAGGCGGAACAATAATCGTTAATTCATCCATTATAGAGGAAAAAGTCAAACGCAGCGACGTAAAGGCCTATTATGTCCCTCTTACTACAATATCAACCGAGGCGGGAGTTCCGGCGGCACAAACTATCGCGGGACTTGCGGCGTATCTTGCGGCCACAAAAGTCATACCTGTGGAAAAGCTGGAGTTTATTATACATAAATCGCTGAAGAGAAAAGACGCCGCCGAAAAGAATATAGCTATAATAAAAAAAGTGTTGGAGCACGTGAAATGAATTATAGGATCCTTGTGATCAATCCGGGTTCTACTTCCACAAAAATAGCTGTTTACGACGGAGAAAAAGAGATCGTAAGAATGAACATCAAGCACAGTGAGGCGGAGATCGCACAGTTCCCCACTGTCGCAAGCCAATGTGAATACAGAGAAAGATTTGTTCTTAAATTCCTGGACGAGAACAATATTCCGATTAGCTCGCTCAACGCTGTGGTTGGAAGAGGCGGGTTCTTAGATCCGCTGTCCGGCGGTACGTACAGGATCAATAACGAGATGTGTGATTTTTTAAAGCAGGCGAAAAGAGGAGAGCACGCCTCTAACCTGGGCGCGTTAATGGCAAAATTCATCGCCGACAAAGTAAAAGTTGACTCCTTTATCGTTGATCCTATTGTGGTCGACGAGCTTGAGCCCGAGGCAAGGGTGGCGGGGCACCCCAACTTTGAAAGAACCTCGGTGTTCCATGCGCTTAACCAAAAGGCGGTGGCAAGGAGTTCAGCAGCGGCACTCGGCAAAACCTACGAAGAATGTAATTTCATTGTTGCCCACATAGGCGGCGGAATAAGCGTAGGTGCTCACAGAAAAGGAAGGGTCATTGATGTCAACAACGCCCTCGACGGTGATGGTCCTTTCTCCGTGGAGCGTTCCGGTGGACTTCCTACGGGACAGTTGACGGATATTTGTTTCAGCGGGAAATACTCAAAGGAAGATGTTAAAAAAATGCTTAAAGGCCATGGCGGCGTTGTCGCATACCTCGGTACCAACGACATGTTGGAAGTTGAAAAGAAGATAGCGAACAAAGACGAGAAAGCCTTGGCCATATACAACGCCATGTGCTACCAGATATCAAAGGATATAGGAGCATGCGCCGCTGTATTGAACGGCGAGGTCGATAGGATCATTCTCACCGGCGGTGTCGCGAACGACAAAAGGCTTGTTGATTATGTTACCAAAAAAGTCTCTTTTATAGCCCCTATCGATGTTCATCCCGGAGAAGAGGAAATGAGGCCGCTTGCCATGGGAGCTCTAAGAGTTTTGAATAAGGAAGAAAAAGCAAAGGAGTACTGAAATGCACGTCGCAAATTTTGATGAACTTATCCAACAGGTGAAGCAACAGAACTTAAAAGAGGGCGGAAAAAGAAAGGTCGCTGTAATGTGCGCCGACGATGAAGAAGTCCTGAGCGCTTTGGTTGAGGCAAGGGACAACAACGTGGCTGACGCGATACTTGTGGGAAACAAAGAGAACATTCTTAAGGTCGCCAAAGAAACCAAACTTGATATTTCAGGAATGGAGATCATCGACGAAAAAGAAGTCGGGAGAATTGGTGAGATATGCACTCAACTTGTGAACAGCGGAAAAGCCTCTGTAATGATGAAGGGTTTAGTTGGAACGGCAGATTACATGAAAGCGATATTGAATAAGGAAAAAGGCCTAAGGTCCGGGAAATTTTTAAGCCATGTGGCGCTTTTTGATCTACCGACGTATCACAAATTCTTGTGCGTTACCGACGCTGCTGTAGTGGTAAGGCCAAACCTTGATGAAAAAGTAGGTTTGATACAGAACGCGGCCGGATTGATGCAAAAACTCGGTGTTAAAAAACCAAAGGTCGCTGCCATATGCGCGGTGGAAACTGTTAATCCCGAAAGAATGCCCGCCACTGTTGACGCGCAAAAACTTTCCGAGATGGCAAAGGCCGGAAAGCTTGGCGACGTTTATGTGGACGGACCATTCGCGTTCGATGTGGCCATATCCAAACACGCCGCGAAGGTCAAAAAACTTGATAAACTTGACGTGGCAGGCGATGCCGACGTTATTTTGGCCGACGATATAGAAAGCGCGAATATGTTGTATAAGTGTCTTTGTAATCTCGGTCAGGGTAAAAGTGCGGCGATCGTTGCCGGCGCAAAAGCTCCGATTGTTCTTACATCAAGGTCGGATTCTCATCAGTCCAAATATCTGTCTATAGCTCTTGCAATAGCTTCAAGCTACTAAGGTAAGAAGTGGAACACATAGTCGGTTATTTTACGAACGCCAGCTCCATTCAGATATACGGCTTGATATTCGTCATGCTCATGGCCGGCTCTTTTGGGATGCCATTCCCGGAAGAAATGGTATTCCTTTCCGTTGGGTACGCGGCCTATATGGGTTGGATAAATCCGGTTGTCGGCGCTGTATGCGGATTTGTATCTGTGCTTATCGGAGACACTACGATCTATTTTTTAGGGAATAAATTGGGCTTGAGGATATGTTCTCTGCCTTTGCTTCGAGTGGTTATAACCAAAAAAGCCATAGAGAAAGGGCATTCTTTCTTGAACAAGTACGGCAGTGAATTCGTTTTTTTCAGCAAGTTCGTCGTAGGGTTAAGATATTCGGTGTTCTTTGCCTCCGGGATGATGAGCATAGGCTATAAAAGATTTATCAGCTTTGACGCGCTGGCTTCCATGATAACCATACCGCTCCTTGTGTCTTTGGCTTATTACAATGGGCACGAAATAGATATTATATTGGCCGCTGTAAAGTACGCCTATAACTGGATACTCATAGCCGCTCTAACCGGCATATCGGTGTTCCTTATCGTGAACCGGGTGCATAAAAGGATAAAACGTACTACTTCTCGATAATATCCGTAAGTTTCTTTCTCCATAAATGGTCTATTATTAATATTACGACGAAGAAGAGTATCAACAATATAGCGCCGAGTTTGTAACTTTTTATCACTTTCTCTATGAAGTCAAGGTTCTCTCCGAATATTTTTCCCAGATATATCCATACAGGAACGGAGATCAAGGCTGCCAGAAAATCAAAAACCAGGAATAGCGTAAAAGACACCCTCATTGTGCCTGAGAAAAAGTAAATGGGCGCTCTGAGGCCGGGCAGAAAGCGCGCGAAGAATATTATCTTATTCCCGTATTTATTCAGGGCCGTTTTTCCGTGGGACATGAACTTGCTATTGAATATTCTGGAAAGTACAGGGAGTTTAAAAAGCCTTCTTCCCAAGAGCCTTCCCATCCAGTATATCGTGCTGTCGCCGATAAGAATGCCGGTCAGACAGACAATAAAAGCTGTCGCGAAATTGGTCGCTTTTGCGGAAACCAGGATCCCGGCGGCGATAATACTGATATCTTCCGGTACGGGCAGCCCAAGCCCGCATGCGACCAGGATGATAAAAACTATCAGCAACCCTGTCCGTTCGGACCCCGCTACCAGCGACGTTATGTATTCTAACATTTGTGTATGGCCCTTTCCTTATTGTAAATAGATACGAGATACTTCTAGCACTTTAATCCATAAAAAGGAATAGGTCTTTTTGAGGTTCGCCTGACCTAAATAGTGTCCGCGAAGTCCTTTAGTTCTTCTCTCATCTTTTTTAATATCTTTTCTTCAAGCTGGCGGGCGCGTTCTTTTGATATTCCAAATTTATCCGCTATTTCCTGAAGTGTCATGGGTGTTTCGCTGAGCAACCTTTCTTTTAATATCGTCTTTTCCTTTTCGTTAAGCGATTCTGCTATTTTTTTGAGTTTTTCTTTAAGCTGGATCTGATTTTCCTTCTCCTCGGCAAGAATATCGGGGCGTTTTGTGTTGTCCTGATATACGTCTTCCAGCGTCTTGGTGGATGAACCATCGGACGATAAAGGTTGGTTAAACGAGACCTCTGCGTCACCAACAAGGCGTGTTTGCATCTCAACAATATCTTTCTCCGTTACGTCCAGATTCTTGCTTAACATCTCTGGTATCGCCAGCTGCCCCTGATTTTCCAAACGCTTTTGTTCCTGCATCAAGTTATAGAATAATCTTTTTTGCGCCTGAGTGGTGCCTATCTTTACGAGCCTGAAGTTATCCAATAGGAACTTTAATATGTATGAGCGTATCCACCACGACGCGTAATAGGATATTTTTGCGCCCTTAAGCGGGTTATACATGCTTATCGCTTTTAAGAGCCCAATGTTACCTTCCTGAATTAGATCCATTATATTTTGGTATGTGTTCTTATATTCAAAAGCAATTTTAACTACGAGCCTGAGGTTTGACATGACAAGAAGTTTCGCGGCGTCTTTGTCTCCGTTCAACATTCTCTGCACAACTTCTTCTTCCTCGTTCTTTGTTAGCACCGGATACTTTGCTATTTGTGAGATATACGCCCGTAACGGGTCGTGTATCGCCGGTACAGTGTTGTTTATTATCGTTGGTGTTTTAATTCTTTTTTTCATGTCTAATACGGTTAATGTAAATTACAAGGCACGTCACAAAAATAACGATGCTTATTCCCTGGCTGGTCGTTATTACACCGTCTATTATGTAACCTCTTATGGAGTCGGCCCTGAAGAATTCAACGATGGTACGCCCCAGTGGATACATAAGCCCGAACAACAAAAGATTTTGCCCCTCGAATTTTTTTCTCCATGTATTTCTGTACAGAATTATGAACGTTATAAGGTTAACCAGCGCCTGATAAAGCTGCGTTGGGTGAAGAGCTATCCCGAGCGGCCTCGTTATACTGTCGTGATTCATTATGGCTATTCCCCACGGCAGTTCCGTTGGAAGTCCGTAACAGCATCCAGCGAGAAAACATCCAAGTCTTCCAAAAACCATTCCAAGTGCGGCGTAAGGAATTATAAAATCCGACACAGCCAGCATGGACATCTTATGTTTTCGTGTGAATAAGTAGACGACTATTACGCCGCCAATAAGCCCGCCGTAAAAAGTTACGCCGCCATCCCAGAGCTTAAAAATATCCAGTGGGTGTTCAAAAACGAACGCCGGCCTTTCCACCAGAACGTGAAATAATCTTGCGCCCACAGCAGCACCCAGGATTATCCAAGGAAACATGTCCGCGAGCTTTTTATCCGATATCCCAAAATGTTTCGCGTCCCTTTGAGCAAGGTACATTCCCAAAAGAAAACCTATCGCCAGCATGGCTCCGTAACCGTGCACA
>JAZDEK010000249.1:0-6140 GCA_043808895.1 Pseudomonadota bacterium | reverse complement strand
TTTGAGCATAGGCAGTTCCTGCATAACAGCGTCTATAACAGTGCTTTTCCCCGCTCCCGAAGGCGCGCTTATAACGAACATTATCCCCTTATTTGACATTTTGTATCTGCTCCCTTATTTTTTCGACCAGAGTTTTGCTTTCCACCGCTGTGTAAACAATATCCTTGTTCTCGGATTTTGAGGCGATGGTATTAAATTCCCTATTTATCTCCTGGATTATAAAATCCAATTTTTTGCCTATGGGTTCAGTGTTTCCCTTTTCTGTTTGCCTGAACTGTTCTATATGGCTTTTTAATCTATCCAGTTCCTCGCTGATGTCTAATCTATCGGCAATAATGCCGGCTTCCGCCGCTATTCTGTCTTTTGAGATCTCGTGGTTCGATAAAAGTGAGGTTATCCTGTCCGATACTTTTTTGTAGGTCTCTTCAAAATGTGAGACGGAGTTCTTTCCTATAACGTCGATATTTTTCTCTATTTCGTTAATGTTCTTATCTATTGCTGTTTTTAACGCCTGCCCCTCTTTTTTTTGCATCTCAAGAATGGAGTCGGCGCATTTTGCCACCGACGGAAGAAGGTGCTTCTCAAGAAAATCAGACGTTATCTCGTCATCTTTTGATCTAAAGATATTGGGCAGTCTTATTATGTCGGATAATTTGAGCTCGTCTTTTATCTTAAATTTCTTTTTTACGCTAGCCAGGGTTTTTATGTATTGTAAAAGCAGCCCGTTATCCACTTCCAGCGTTTCCGTGGCGGATGAATCCTCGCTGACGGATTTGCAAGGCTTTACAAAAAAATCTATGCTCCCGCGTTTAAGTTTTTCTTTTAAAAGATTTCTCACTGAGTTCTCAATTTTATATATGTGCGAAGGCGCTTTCATTCTGCACTCAAAAAAGCGGTGGTTCACGGAACGGATCTCAATTGTGGTCTTTAAGTTCCCGCACTCTACATCAATACTGCCAAAGGCTGTCATGCTTTCCAACATATCGCGCATTCTCCAATTTTAACCAATGAAAGACACAATGTCATTCCTTATCCTGTCCATGTCTTTCACGGGGTGATACCACCTTGTATGTTCTTGTTTTTTGAACCATGTAACCTGTCTTTTGGCAAGGGCGGCGGTCTCTGCGCGTATGTTTTTTGTCATCTCGTCCTCTGTTATACGCCCCTGTATAAAATCCACAGCCTGCTTGTATCCTATGCTCTTCATGGGTTTTAGGTTCGTTGATATGCCGGACTTTATAAGGTCATTTACTTCTTCCACCAACCCCATACGCAGCATTTTATTTGTCCTAATGTCTATGTTCTTTAAAAGCTCCTCTTTTGAGGGATTGAGAACTATTATCAGCGGCTCCATTCTCTTTGAGATCTTTTTGTGTTCTTCACGGAACTGTGTCATGGTCTTTTTTGAGGTGTAATAGACTTCCATGGCGCGTACTGTGCGGTATTTATCGTTTGGATGAATTCTTTCCGCTGACTGCGGGTCTATTTTTTTTAACTCTTCGTAAAGATCTTTTTTTTCTTCAAGTTCTTTTCTTAATTCAGGGTCGGCTTTTGGTGTTTTGAACGTTTCGTTTATAAGTGCGTTTATATAAAATCCTGTTCCACCTGCGACGATAAAATCCTTGCCTCGGCTTTTTATTTCTTCCATTTTAGAAACAGCGTCCTCTCTATAATCGGACACGGTGTATTCTTCTGATGGCTCCACAACGTCTATAAGATGATGGGGTACTTGTTCCCTTTCTTTTTTGGATGGTTTGGCCGTTCCTATGTCCATTCGTTTATAAACGAGCAGGGAATCCGCGGAAGTTATTTCTGCCCCCATTTTTTCCGCTATTTTCATTGAAATAGTCGTTTTTCCTGAGGCTGTGGGTCCTGCTACCACGAGTAGTTTGTTGGGCGTACTGATCTTCATTCAGGTGTGTACCTTTATCATTTCCTTTTAAACATTTTTTCTATGTCAGATAACGTGAGCTCTATCTTTACCGGCCTTCCGTGAGGGCATGTGTATGGGAATTCGCATTTTTGGAGGTTGTCTAAAAGTTGGTTTATCTCCATTAAACTTAATTCCTCTTTTCCCCTTATGGACGCATGACAGCTTAACCTTGCGCCTATTAAAGCTATTTTTTTTGTCAGCGCGGGTCTTAAAATATCGTCCGCGTTATCTTTTATTAGCTCTCTGAAAAGCTCTTTTACATCCACATCCAAAAGTATTCTTGGGATGTTCCTTATGAGAAAAGAGTTCTTGCCTTTGTTTTTATCGTCGAATTCCTCGATATTAAATCCGTGTTTGTTTAATTCCGGGATGAAATCCCTGAACTTTGTTGAGGTTTCAATATTCAATTCCAAAAGTTCAGGTATTAAAAGCTGTTGCAGGTCTTTTGAGTTCTTCAGCGACTCTGTTATTTTCTCAAAATTTATTCTTTCGTGCGCGGCGTGCTGGTCTATGAGGATCAATTTATTCTCATCTTCCATCACTATATATTGTCTTTTAAATTGTCCGATTATTTTTCTGCCGCCGACATTTAAGTTGAGTAACCCGCCAGTAGTTTTATGCGGGACCTTGTCGGAGATCGTTTCAAAAGTCTGTGTGAACTCGGTGCGTAACGTTGCTGGACGTGTTGATGTTGATGCCGATGTTGATGCCAATGTTGACGATGTCCGCATCGCCTGCTCTATTGTGTTTTGCACAAAGGAGTGGATAAAATTTGTTTCCCTGAATCTTACCTCGTTTTTTGTGGGCGAAACATTTGAGTCAACGAACGCCGGGTCTATATTAAGGAATAGTATCGTAAGAGGTGTCTCGCCGGTTGAAAGATGTTTCTCGAAGTAACTTTTTACGGCGTGATTGACTATTCTGTCACGAATAAAACGCCCGTTAACAAATATCTTTATGTCCCTTACAGACTCGGTGTCAGACGGGTCCAATATAAAAATCTCGCCTGACGCGTATTCGTACGCGCTTTTTGCGGTAAGCCATTCCGCTTTTGTCCCGAGCACACTGCTTAAACGCTGCATGGAGTCCTCGGTCTGTGGATAAAAGAAAAGACTTCTTCCGTTGTGAAGTAATTTAAACGACACGCTCGGATAGGCGATGGCATAATTGTTTATCGTGGTTATACAGTGCGAAAGTTCGGTGTTGCTTTTTCTCAGGAACTTTAATCTCGCCGGGGTGTTCGAGTATAACTCTTCTACGTCCACGGTCGTTCCGTTCGATACGGCCTTTTTTTCTTTGTTCTTTATCTCGCCGTACTCTACATGTAATTTAATTCCAGATGCGTCCTTTTTTGATTTTGAGGTTATAGTTGTTCTTGAAACACTCGCAATGGCGCCAAGTGCCTCACCCCTGAAGCCAAGAGAGTTTGTTGTGTATAGATCCTCAAGACTTGAGATCTTGCTCGTCGCGTGATGCGCCAAAGCAAGCTCTATATCTTCGTTATTTATTCCCGTCCCGTTATCTTTCACCACTATCTGTTTTTTTCCTGCGTCCACAAGCTCTATGTGTATGTCGTTCGCCTCAGCGTCGATGGAATTTTCTATCAGCTCTTTTATAACGGACGCGGGCCGCTCCACAACCTCGCCGGCCGCGATTTTGTTTATTACATCGACGGAAAGTTGGCTAATTTTGTTGCCCATAAAGGCATAGATAGCAACAATAAACTTCTTAGTCAAATCAATATGTTACATGGCACAAAACCCAGAGAACCATATTGGAGTTGACTTTGCGCTTGCTTAAAGTAATATCGGCGTGTTTTAAAACTTTTTTAGGAGGCTATAATGAACAAAGCTGAACTTATCGAGAGAGTTTCTAAGGAAACGAGTCTTACAAAAACACAGGTTGAGAACACACTGAATTGCATCACAGATTCAATCAAGAAAGCTGTAAGAAGAGAGGAAGAAGTAAAGCTTGTTGGCTTTGGAACTTTCACACAGTCAAAGAGAAAAGCAAGAACGGGTAGAAACCCACAGACCGGCGCTGAAATAAAGATCCCTGCTACTTGCGTTCCTAAGTTCAAACCTGGAAAGGAATTTAAGGACCTTATCAACTAAGCTGGAACTTAATTTCTGGTTTTGTATAGAGGGGCAGGTATTAAGCCTGCCCCTTTGATTTATCTCTTGGAGTGAATAATGAACGAATTGAGTTTATTGACGAGCGACCAGATCGACCAGATATCGATCATAGACATACACTCAACGCTACTCGTTGAGGATGCGCAGAAGATTCCCGGGATAATAAAAGGACTTTCGCAGGAAAAACTATTAGCGCTTGTTGATCTGTCGTCGTGGAACAAGGATAGTTTTGATCACGTTAATTTCTCCGTTTGGCTGAAGGTGATAATGAGCCTGCAACCGGCTGACGCGCTGTACCAACTTAAAAGGTTCGACCAGCAGGAGATATCGTTATTTCTGTCGTCGGTGGCGGAGATAGAATGGTTCGACGCTGACAAACAGTATGACGGGAACCATTTTGTCACATCCGACAGGGCCTTTATTATTCGTACCAAGGAAAACGCCGAGGAGACGGAGATATTCAACCTCGCTATCGAATTAATAAACCTCTCATACTCAGAGGATATGCAATACGGAAGGATGTTCTGTATGGATTCCATGAATATTCTCATATCTTCCGTAGAAGAAGAATGTTACAGGATAAAAAATGCCCGCCTCAGCGAGGAAGGTATTCCAACATATATAGACGCGCTTGAACTCTTTTCTTATGAGAACCCCACAAAACTCCTTAAGAGAATAATTAAAATGGTGGGGGATGATAAAAATAAGAAGAGCCCTCCGTTCACGGAATATGTGATACCGGAATTCGCCATAGTGCCAAGGGCGTATTGGGACGCGTTCGATGTGAACAAGGAGCTGGCCGAGAACCTGCAGGTGGAGTTAAGCGCGCTCTTAACGTCGTCCGTGGTCATAAATAATGCCGGCACCAAGGGCCAGAAAGAGATATCTGAGGTAATAAAACGCAGCGTCAGTTATTTTAATCTCGGGATGGAGCTCATAAAAGAAAATACGTCGGAAAGTCCGGGAAAGTTACTGAGGTACGTTCAACTTAAACATATATTCAGGCTTGGATTTTGTTTACTGGTGGACCTTAAGAAAAACGCGAATAATTTAAAAGTGGCAATGGATGCGGTAAAACGAGCCGAGTTGATAACTCCTGACGAGGAGGAATTTTTAAAACAGCTGACCCTTCCCATACCGATGTTCCAAAAAACACTTATAGATAAGCCAACGCAGTTTGAGACCCTGGAACAGCTTAAAGATGCCAGAAAGACCCTCTCCGAAATAGCCGGAAAGATCGTTAAAACCAGGTAGTTGTAGTTCTCGCTATATTAATCTTGATTTAATTCAACATTTATGGTATAATCATATCTAACAATAATGGTTACTCGCTAGGAGGGCCATATGGTGCGTAAATTAACTCTCCTTGTCTTGCTGATATCTTCGGCGTTCTTATTTTCATCCTGCACGCTACGCTTTGCGTTGGGCACGAGCAACAACAGTAACGGCGACCCTACCGGCGGCGGCAATAATAACAATTCGAGCGTTTCCGCTCTTACACTGACCTGCGACACGCCTATCTCTGTAACCATAGGAAGCTTTACAAGAACGAATGAGGATATGACCGTTGGTGAGGTCTCGCATACCCAGACGCTGTTACAGGACGGTACGGTCCTTATATTGGGTGGGCTTACTGATGGGGTGGATCTTCAGGATGAAGCAACTCTTTACGACCCATCGGATGAAAGTTTTACTGCTGTGGGCCCGATGGGTATATTGCGACGATATCCTGCGGCGGTACTAATGCCCGACGGTAAAGTTATAGTGGCGGGCGGATACAATCAGGTCCCGGACAATTGGTCCACTGCTACAACAGAACGATATAATCCTGTGCCTAGAGCCTTTCATGCTGGTCCAGCTTTATCTGAGGCCAGGGCAGGACCTACAGGAGTACTGCTTTTGGACGGAACGGCTTTGTTCGTTGGCGGATTGATCGGCACACAGTTTGCTCCATGGACTTGCTCTGATAACGCAGATGTTTACTCCACCGCGGCCGGGATGTCTACAGTGGGTAGCTTAAATCAAGCAAGGGTGCAACACACAGAAACTTTGTTAACGACCGGAAAAGTACT
>JAZDEK010000248.1:0-3344 GCA_043808895.1 Pseudomonadota bacterium | reverse complement strand
GGCGTAGATTACACTATAACATTCAACCTCTTAATAAGCGGACAGGCCATAGGGTTCGGCTTGGATGACGGATTCTGGAACAAAATACAGTAATACCATTTTGGATTCAAAATGGCGCAAGTTAAACGTTCTTCAACTGGTCTTTCAGGCGGCTCCGCATGATGCTGTTGCTGTCTTCGTCAGATGCTGTGGTGCCAAGTTTTGCAAGCATCGTTATAGAATCTTTGCCCGATGCTATAAGGAGTTTTTCTCCAAGCACTTCTATAACGTGAAGGGTTTTGCCGTGCGCCAATTCGTGACTTGTTATCACCCTTATATTGCCGATATGAGATGCTGCCGGAGAAACAGCTTTCTTGACCCCCGACGAATAGCGCCTGAAAAGATAGAACACGGCAAAAAGGCAAACAAAGACCAACGCGATAAGGAAAATAAATTTAACGAATTTCCATACTGTAGCCATGCCCCACGTTTTGGCTTTGGCGGAAACAACTTCCTTGTTGTCGACTGTTTTAACTGCCGCGGTTTTGTCCGTATCTTCTCCGTTATCCTCTATGGCCTTGGCAGTCGCGGCCTCTGAAGCTGCTTGTGTTTTTGCCGGCTGGGGTGCCGGCGCAGCAGGCGCATTCAGTGACGTATTATAATTAAACACAACAAACCCGCCGTCAGAAGTTAATTCGGCAGTTTTTTTAATAACGTCCATTGGGACGCCTTTAAAGTAAACGCTTACCCTTACGCTTTTACCGGGTATCTGGTTCGCTTCTATTTTTGTTATGGAGGATTTTGGAGAAGAGCTCTTAAAGATACGTTTGACCGGAAGAACGAACGCGTTGGAAAGAGTAAAGTCCACCCTGTCAGCCGTGTAACTTGTCTTAACATTAGCGTCGCTGTATTTTCCGTTCAGTTCTATTTTTATCGTCCCTGATGTTCCGCTGCCTGTTTGCGAGATATTCTTTACCTTAACAGCGGCAAAAGACACCGACGATAACATAAAAAAAGTTAATAGAGATATTATGTAGATAACCCTTGTTCCCTTACGCGTTATTTTTTTTGTTATCATTTCTCGCCTCCCGTTGATGTCTCGATCCTCTCAAAGAACTTTTTGTTGGAATATTTTGTGTTATATTTTTTCGCGTAACCCCATTTACAGAACTCATCAAAGTTTACACCTTTAGGATCAAGCCCTAGCTCCTTTAGTATGATGGCGCACACATCCGGCATTACCGGTGTGAGCATAAATGTTGTTATCCTTATTACTTCCAGAACAGGAAGCAGCACCTTGCTTATCTCGTCGATGTTCCCGGCCTTAGCTATATCCCAGGGTTTACTCTCGGCGATAAATCTATTCGTCTGGTCGAATAACTCAAACATTATATCCAGCGTTTTATAAAATTCATACTTTGAGAAATCGTTCTTGAATGACTTTATCACTTCTTCAAGTTTCTTTTTGAGATCGTGCTGTTCGGGCAGTATGGACGTTGAGACGCTCTCCTGGGTGCTGTAATACTTTTCCATCATGCCCATGGTCCTGGATATAAGGTTCCCGTAATTATTGGCAAGGTCAGAGTTGTATCTATTAATAAAACGTTCAAGCGTAAAATCCGAGTCCTCGCCCCAATGCATATCCCTTAATAAAAAGAACCTTAAGCCCTGGTCGCCGTAGGTTTGTTTGAAGGCGGCAGGCTCAACAACGTTCCCTATGGTCTTTGACATCTTGGTGCCCGACATATTCCAATACCCGTGGACGTTTATATGTTTATAAAGAGGAATACCCGCCGATAAAAGCATTGTCCCCCAATAGACCGTGTGAGTCCTTAAAATATCTTTCGCGATAAAATGCTCGCTCACCTTCCAGAGGTCATTAAAGTTCTCTCCGTCGGGATATCCAATAGCGCTTATGTAATTCAAAAGGGCGTCGAACCAAACATACGTTACGAATTTATTATCGAATGGAAGCTCTATTCCCCACGATACCCTTTCTTTGGGCCTACTGATGCAAAGGTCATCAACTTTGTCCTTAAGGTATCCAAGCACCTCTTTTCTGTACCACTCAGGCCTTATTATGTCGGGAGTGGTCTCAAATTGTTTCTTAAGTTCGTCGGTGTATTTAGACATCTTGAAGAAATAGTTCTCCTCTTTTATTTTCTTGGGAGGAGTATCATGAACTGGGCATTTTTCGTCGGCTAATTCTGAATCATTAACGAACCTTTCACAGCCGACACAGTAAGCCCCCTCGTAGGACGCAAAATATATGTCGCCTTTTTCGTACAATTTTTGAAGAACAAGTCTTACAACCTTTTTATGTCTTTCCTCTGTTGTCATTATGAAATCATCATATTTGAGCCCGAGGATATTCCATACATCCTTAAATCTTTTTGAGTTCTCGTTAACAAAATCATTAACGGGCATGCCGGCCTTTTCAGCGGCTAGAACTATTTTCTCACCATGCTCGTCGGTGCCGGTCAGAAAATACACGCTCTTTCCGAACAGGGCGTAGTATCTCTTTACAATGTCTGCGACTATGGTCGTGTACGCGTGTCCTATGTGCGGATGAGAGTTAACATAATACAGCGGTGTTGTTATATATAGATCCGGTTTTTTCATTTAGTTTTTATCCCCGGCGGCTATATTGATAAGTTCATCCAAGAGTTTTTTATACGGAATACCGCTGGCGTCCCAAAGTTTTGGATACATACTTATTACTGTAAACCCCGGAATGGTATTTATCTCGCTAAAGAACACATCCCCTGTTTTTCTGTCCAGAAAGAAATCAACACGCGAAAGCCCGCTGCATTTTAAAACTTTAAAAACGGTCTCCGCGTATTTTGATATCTGTTGCTTTGTTTTATTTTCCATTTCAGCTGGGACGACAAGGTCAGCTCCAACTTTATCCACGTATTTGGCTTCATAGTCGTAAAATTCGCGACGAGGGATTATTTCGCCAGGCACACTAACCCTGATAGCTCTATTCCAATGCCCCAACACCGCCGCTTCTATTTCTCTCGCGTTCATCGCTTTTTCTATGAGCACCATGTCCGAATATTTAAAAGCATCCTTTACGGCGTCTATTATCCTGCCCTCTTCCTTGACTTTATGTGTTCCAAAAGAGGAGCCTGATGATGCCGGCTTTACAAAAACAGGAAGACCGAACCTTGACACGATCTGCTCAACGTTTACTTCGTTGACGTCGGAAAAAGACACCCACGGCACAACAGGGATACTATTGTACTGGGCTATTATCTTGGTCATGTTCTTATCCATACCGACAGCGGAAGATAACGTTCCGCATCCCACAAGTTTATAACCCAGATTTTCTATAAGCCCCTGGAACTTTCCGTCCTCACAAT
>JAZDEK010000247.1:0-3974 GCA_043808895.1 Pseudomonadota bacterium | reverse complement strand
GTTTATAACGACAGCGACTTAGAAAAAACTCTCGACCTTGTAGATACGACAAGCTCATACGCGTTAACAGGCGCGGTGTTCGCAAAAGACAGAAAAGTTGTTGAACACATTATGGATAGATTGGAAAATTGCGCCGGGAATTTCTATATCAACGATAAACCAACAGGTGCTGTAGTCGGGCAACAGCCATTTGGCGGCGCGCGCGCAAGCGGCACGAACGACAAAGCCGGAAGTTATTTAAACCTTGTGAGATGGGTCAGCCCTCGTACGATAAAAGAAAACTTTGCCCCGCCTAAAGATTTTACGTATCCGTTCATGAAATAGTATTGAATTGATCTATTATTTCGTTACTAATCAAGTTCTGTAGAGATCTTTTTGCCTTTCCTTATAAAAGGCGGTGTATCAAGATCATCGTCCGTGCCGTTCGTGGGGCGAGGCTGGTGCTTTCTTATCGCCGCGCTGTTAAAAAGGTCGCCGTAGAGATATTCATTCTTTTCCGGTTTTTTTCTTATGCCGGTACATTGTGTGCGTGCGAATTCGTCCTCTTCTTTTTGCTCTTCCGCTTCGCCTGTCTTTTCCTCGCTGTTCAATTCGCTTATACCAGTGGCCACAACTGTCATTCTTATTTCATTCGCAAGACTTTCATCGGACACAACACCAAGTTTTACTTCGGCAGTGCTGCCAGCCGCATCTTTAATATATCCGGCAGCCTCTATAATTTCCTTTAAAGGAAGATTGGGGCCTGCAGTAATGTTAACTATCAATCCTGATGCTCCACTTATCTTTAAATTACCAAGCAGCGGCGATGTTATTGCGTTGCGTGCGGCTTTTTTGGCTCTATCCTCGCCGGTGCCGCTTCCAATACCGACCAGCGCAACGCCGTTACTATTTTTCATTATGGATTTTATGTCCGCGAAATCCAAGTTGATGTGCCCTGGTTTATTTATAAGATCAGAGATACCGCGAACAGCGTGCAATAACACTTCATCTACTTTTTTAAATCCTGATTCCTGAGATGTGTTATGGTCAATAATTCCAAGCAGACGCTCGTTCGGGATTATTATAAGAGTGTCCACATATTTTTTTAGCTCATCAAGCCCGAGTTCTGCCTGTTTTTGTCTTTTTACGCCCTCGACTATAAAAGGACGTGTTACAACACCGATAGTAAGCGCGCCAACCTCACGGGATATTCTCGCTATGACCGGTGCCGCGCCCGTGCCTGTTCCTCCGCCCATTCCGGCCGTTATAAAGACCATATCGGAGTCGGTAAGCAATTGTTTTATGTGCTCTTCGTCTTCACATGCAGCTTTTCTTCCGGTGTCAGGATTGCCTCCAGCGCCTAACCCTTTTGTGAGCTGTTTGCCGAGCTGGACTTTTATTGGAGCCTTATTTCTTTCAAGACACTGTTTATCAGTATTGGCCGCGATAAAATCTACGCCGCCAAAGCCGGAAGCTATCATCGTGTTAATGGCGTTACCGCCGCCGCCGCCAACGCCTATTATTTTGATTCTTGCGCCCATTACCACTTGGTCGTCGAGTTCAAACATTTTGCATTTCCCCCGTGTTAGAAGTATTCCTTTTCTATTCTCTTATAGATGCCACGTACCTGATTCTTAACTCTGTTATAGAGGTTGCTGCCCTTGACCACAAGATAACCGTCGTCGGAAAGGTCGCGTTTAACCGCGTACATTATGAGTCCCACCGCCGTTGAGTAAATAGGGTTTGAAACTATATTCTTAAGAACGCCAAAGTTAACAGGGCGTCCAAGTCTTACAGGCACATCAAAGAATATTTCGGCCGACTCTTTTATTCCTCTAAGAAGCGAAGTACCTCCTGTCATAACTATTCCGGACGATACATGGTCCGCATATCCGCTTTTACGTATCTCTTCGGCGACAAAATTAAAAAGCTGCTCCATTCTGTCCTCTATTATTTCAGCAAGAGCGCCTTTGGGAATTTGTTGCGCGGTCTTTCCACCCACGAGAGGAATATCTATGAATTCATCTTTACTGACCATTCTGGCAAGCGCGTAGCCGTGATTTTTTTTAAATTCCTCAGCCACAGCGGGAGAAGTCCTCATGCAATAAGATATATCTTGAGTGATATTACTTCCGCCGATAGGAATTACAGCCGAGTAAACAATGCTCCCCTCAAAGAAAATACTCATGTCGCAGGTTCCGCCGCCAATATCTAAAAGTACAACGCCGAGTTCTTTTTCTTCCTCAGTGAGCACAGCGCAGCTTGACGCGATGGATTCAAGGATAATATCGTTTATACGAAGCCCCTGGCCCTCGACACAGCGACGGATATTATCAACAGAGGCAATGCTTGCCGTAACAACGTGCACTCTGGATTCAAGTCTATGTCCCGGAATACCGAGAGGATTTTTTATATCTTTTTCGCCGTCCACGATAAAATCACGTTTCTCAACATGGATAAGCTTACGGTTCGCTTCAACTACTCTAGCGGATTGGGCAAGCTCAACGGCTTTATCAATATCTTTCTGCGTAACAGGCTGGCCTTTAAGGGAATACTGCCCTTCTTCGTTCGAGCTCTGTATGTGGCTGCCGGATATACCGACGTAAACGTTCGTTATCTTATATCCAGACATTAACTCGGCTTCGGTAACGGCTTTTTTCATCGCGTCAACGGTTGAGTCTATATCTATTATCACGCCTCTTTTAATTCCGCCCGATGGGTGGGATCCCACACCGACGATATCAAGGGCTCCATTGTTTAATTTACCGACCAGGGAACATATCTTTGTTGTTCCAAGGTCAAGACTAACTACGATGTCATTATTTTTTGCCATACTCCACTTTTGGTATTATTATATACGCTATGCAAGGAATATATCAAAAATCCCGCAAAAAAAAGGGAAATCCCGTCAAGAAATTAATCGGCTGGACGGTGCTGACCCTTTTGGCGTTTGGTTTATTCAAGGGCTGCATGTATACCGCGGGGGTAGTTGGCGGGTTAAGTGTTTTTAATATAAAAGAGATAGTGGTGGATGCACCCGAAAACATAAAACCAGCTGAAATCGTTACCTTATCCGGGATAAAAAAGGGCGACGGCCTATTTAAAATATCGACAAGAGAGGCAAAGAAAAAGCTACTAACACACCCGTGGGTAAAGGAAGTACGGATACGAAGGATCCCGATGTCCACGATAAAGATACGGATCAAGTCAAAAGAGGTGGCGGCGCTTGGAAAGTCGGACGGTGGCCTTGTGTATATAGATGAGTACGGAAAGATCATAGGGAAGCTCGTTCCCGGATACAAAACCGATTGCGTTATCATAAACTCAAAACCGGAAAGTTATCCAAAGTTGGTAGCGGCGCTCAGCGAGATAAAACCGTACATGAACGTGTCTGAACTAACACTTGAAGAAAATGTTATAACAGTTTATTTATCGGACGATGCCACAAAATACAAACTCAACCTGGACGACGTAAATAAAAGTATAAAACTCATACAACGCGTGGCGTACGACATAAAACAGCGCGGAGAGATGGCCACTATAATAGATGCGACTCTTCCTGCGAATAATGTTGTTGTGAAAGGGCTAAGAAAAGTTAATTAATCTAATGTTCCTTCTTGGTAACTATCCGCGACGTATTGGAAGAACCTTTTTAATATGAAGATGTCGAACGCGGCGCCTTGAAGAAGTATCCTTCCCCTCGTTGTAACGCACGTGGCGTAGAGGTTGAATTTCTCGTTGTCCTGCCATATAACCCATTGCCAAGTACCGAGTTTTGTTTTTGAGTAAGTGAATTTTTGGTCTATGCCGTTCTCTTTAAGGAAGTTCTCCTCGTGCCATATAAAGTTCTTTACGATCTCTTTATCAACGCTGGAGTTAAAATCATCGCGGAACCTTTGAACCGTAATGCTTGCCTCAATAACTTTTTCGTTCTCGGTGGCGCTGTTCCAGAGCTCAACATAGTATATTCGCGGCTCGTACACTCCCTCGTCGCG
>JAZDEK010000246.1:0-5921 GCA_043808895.1 Pseudomonadota bacterium | reverse complement strand
GGTGCTTTTTCTGGCGCTGGCCTGGTCCTTAACAGTGTAGTATCTGATCAAAATATGCGGCAACGACGCTGTTCCAAAAAACAACGCAAGCATCAACGACAGAAAATCAAATTTGTCGGTGACCTTAACGCTCCTTACTTTTTTGAATGTCGGACTGGAACCCGGAGCTAAAAAATCTCTCCCGGATGTCCTTTTCTGGAAATATACGGTGTTGGTATTTCCGTCAGTATCGACTATCTTTTCAGAGCTCCATTGTATGATGTCGGTATTCTGCATAGTACCTATAAATGAGAACGGCCCTAGTGGCCCTGTTTCCTTAACTCCACCAGGAAGCTTATACGCGTAACCAACGGATTTAAGGTCCTCGTGTCCCTCACCGATACCTTGTGTTTTTCCATTAACGAACTTCTCACCTTTCTTTGTGACCGTAAGAAGCTGCGCTTCTGAGAAAATATCCTCTCCATCATTCTTCCAGACGGTTATAACGCCGGTGCTCTTATTCATCGTTCTGATGAACGGTTTATCTTTCCATTGTCCCTCGGGTTTGAGTATTTCAACACCGGGTTGTTTTGAGATAACCGATGCAGCAACATCCCTCTTAAATATTTTTATCGGATTACCGTTTGCATCCTTTGGTTCTGTTGAGATACCCCGCATAAGAATAAGGATAGTGATGAACGTACAAAGACAGACCAAAAGACTACCTTTGATGAACTGAACCCATGTTGTAGAGACCATCCCTGCGGTGGCAACAATAATTATGACTACAAGTCCAACTGTTACAACGCCGAGGGAATGCGGAAAACCAAGAAGCGGCTGCACTAATGCGCCGGCCCCGACCATTTGAGGTATCAGATAGAATATACTTACTATGAGAGTGCTTATTGCGGCTGTGAGCCTAATTCTTCTTGAATTGAACTTACTATCGAGCGCATCAGCAAAAGTATATTTACCGAGCCTTTTAAGCGGCTCAGCTATTATAAATAATGCAACTATCCATCCTGCAAGATATCCGATCGAGTAAAGGAACCCGTCGTATCCAAAGAAAGCGATCATCCCGCAAATACCAAGGAAAGACGCTGCAGATAAATAATCTCCCGCGAACGCGACCCCGTTCACAGCCCAGTGGATGTGACCACCTGCGGTAAGATACTCCTTGGTTGATCCTTTTGCCCTCGCTGCGAGATAAAAACTCATCCCTACAACAGCTAGGATAAATAAAATAAAGACGGCAACAGCCATCGTTGATGGTATGTGTATCATGATTAACCTGCCTTTCCGGGTTTATGGCACAGTTTTGCGTATAAAAGCGCCAAAGCAAGCGCCGCTATAATGAGGGCAAAACCATATATTACGGAGAGATTGACCCCTCCCAAGAACGGCGTACCCATCGTCTCAGGTGCAAAAGCACTGAGGAACACAAATCCGGCGTAGAACAGAACATAGACAAAGAACAGAACAACTCCCAGCCTTGTATTGAACTTAACTACCTCTTCTCTTTCTTCCTCTCTAGGAACATGTCCGTGTAAATGAAGTGCTGCCATAGAACGTCTCCTTTTACGGTTATTTATTGTGGGAATAAAACAAGATTATCGCAACATTGTCAATATCGTTTTGCTTTAATTCAGTGCTGCAAAGAAAAATGCTTTGATGTTTGTTAAAAAGTCCTGACAGCACGAACACGGTATAATGTTAAGAAGTCCCCTCTAACGCCGTTTAATTGGGCACCATCGCCGAGGTAATGATCCAGCGCGAAGACCTGGGCACACGCAAAGTAACCGAAAAAACCACCATCGTGTTCAGAGGAGCTCCAATAGGTGTCTAAAGCAAAACCACCAATTTTTACTCTGTTTAAATAAAGTTTATTCAACTCATCTTTGCTCGGCAGATACCAGTCGTGGTAGCCACCACCATTATGGGATCGTGCTAAACCTGCCGCATAATCGGTAGCGACATGTCCTTGTTCCTTAATCTTTTTAATGATTTTATCAGTGTTTATCGAACCTGTGCCTAGCGTTATACCTGTCGCGTCTGTCGGTACAAATCTCTCATACCACTCTATCCCTTCACTTTGATCTTCTGTAGCAGCTATCAACCCGTGTTGTACGTTTGCGTTGTAGCCGGGATCTCCTACTTGGAAAATATAAGCAACCTTGCCCCCTTGGTAACTGTCGCCGATTTCAAGGGTTCCTGCGGCAAAAATCTGACCTGCATTTACAACAAAAAACACAGCCAATAATCCAATTAATTTTTTCATAAAAGGAAACCTCCGTTGAATGGATACCCTTCCCAATATACTTTAACCGTGACCACCTTGTCAACTTTCTTTTCATTGACAATTAGCGTTTGATTACATTTTCTTTCCCAATGCAGCTTGCGAGTATTTTTGGTTTAGGCGAGGAAGACAAGGCGAGGCGACTAAGGTGTAGGCAACCTACTCCGCAGGAGGCGAGTCTGCAGTCTGACGAAGTATAAACCAAAAAGACGAAGCAAGATGTGGTGCCCGGAGTGAGACTCGAACTCACACAGCTCGTGAGAACCGAGGGATTTTAAGTCCCTTGCGTCTGCCATTCCGCCATCCGGGCGTGAAGATAATTATAGATATAATCCCTTGAGATTTTCGTCAAGGGTACACTTTGCAACGATGGTCAAATTATTCGCAGCCTCTAAATGTTATTCCGAAGGGCGTATCGGAAGTTGGGAAAACTGACGCCAAGGAAGTTTTCCCAACTGAGATCCGAGGAGTCTTTTTTGTCTGACGTTAGTCGGACAAAAAAGAACTCCGTACCTAAGGGATAATATTTAGAGGCTGCGAATTTATTTATCCGTTCTTTGTGAGCGCCTTTTCTACCGCTGTGGCAATTCTCTCTGTGATCTTATCGATGTATTTTTCGTTAGACAGAAGGCGTGTATCTTCCTCGTTGGAGATATATCCAACGTAGATAAACAGCGACGGTACATCTGCAGGCAGCGCTATTGGTTTAAGGAATTTTCTTTCCAATCTGGATTTATACGGAAGTTCGAGTTCATCTTTTAACGCGCGTGAGACCTTGTTCTCCACCACCATGGATTCGGGTGTTTTTGGGAAATATTTACCCTCGTAGATATCGTAAAATTTGTTCGCGTTCTTTTCTGTTTCATCGTCGTCCGATTGCGCGGGGGTGAATCCGTATATCTCCATTCCTTTTATTGTTCTTATGTCGCTGTAGGCGCAGTTTATGGATACATAGAGCGCTATATTCTTTGATTTAATATTACTGAGCCTTTGTTCAAGAGGAACGGTCTTATCGTCCATTCTGGTGAGATATACTTTCATCCCTCTCATTCTGAGAGCTCTTGCGAGTTTAAAAGAGAACTGTAGATTGATGTTGGATTCAACGGCGCTTTTATATCCGATGTTCCCTATGTCGTCGCCGCCGTGGGCGGGATCAAGCATGAGAGTTGTGAATGAGTCCTGTTTAAGTTTATGCGTCTGTGCAGATATTCTATTTTCGACTGTAAAAGGTTTTTTCTCCCTGATTACATACTCTTCTGTGGTCTTATTTTTTGCCGCTGTCGTGGCAGCAGGTTTTGTTTTAAGGTCTTTATGGATATCAAACCAGCGGTCGAATATAAAAAGCAAAACGAGCAAAATTATAAGAGGTGATAAAAAAAGTGATGCGCGTCTTATGAAAACGGACACGCCTTAGAACCTCGTCGTAACAAGGGTCTTCTTGTTTATGGATCTATTATCCTTTGACGACGTTAGAACAGCGGTGGCGTTCTGTCCCTGTGAATGTATTATCATCCCTGTTGTTATAACACCAAAATCCCTGTTCTCGTAGAAATAGACCTTGGTACCGGCGTCAGGGGCTTTTTGAACATTTTTAAACTTCAAACAAACTCTGTCGCCCTCTCCCGCTATACTTCTCACCGGAGGTGTTATCTCGTATATTTCAGCCGGCATTATTTGGGATACGTCTTTTGGAGATATCGATGGAGAAAGCATTGGTGGCACGAATTTGTCTTCTTTTTTTACAGCACCGTATAATTCAACAACCTTTGCAAGACATCTATCCGGTTTTGTCGCTTTCCCAGTGATCTCTATCAGCGAGGTTATTTTATATATTTTCTGATCACCCTTTAAAAGTGTAACAAATCTTTTGCCCTGACCACAGTCGGCAGGAACTCTGATTTTAAGCTCAAGCACACTATTTAACGCCGCGAACACACCTTCATTACTTATGTCCGTTATCTCTCCGGAAAACTCGGGGTGTAGGCCAAGGCACAGATACCCTCCGTAATAACGCTCAGGAAGCCCCACGTTTTGGAAAGCCGCCACATCATTCATGGACTGTTTATAAAATCCATCCTCGTCAAATTTAGACGGTGGATTTTCTTTTTCAAGAACAGAGTAATCAACATATTTTTTGCGCTGTTTTGAATAGAACCTGTGTTGGCGCTCGGGTTTCTGCCTCTTAAAAGCTCCCTTCTTTTTAATGTAAGGGCCGCCCGGTCCGAACCTTAATTCATCGCCCGGCTCTATCCAATGAGGGTCTTTTATGTATCGATTTTTATCCCATATCTTGGGCCAGTACCAAGGGCTTTTCAAGAACATGTGCGCGATATCCCAAAGGGTGTCGCCTTTTTTTATGATATAAACGGTATCCCTATTCTGTTCAAGCCATTCGTTCCACTTGTCTTCATTTATAAAGGCTGGGTTTTGCGCTTCAACGGCGTAGACACAGCCACAGGTCATAAGTATGAACGCAGCGACCAGGATCTTATTCATTTCTTACTCTCCGCTATGTTCTTAGCGGTATAAGCCGCGCGTGAATTTGGGAATTTTTTAACGAGCTCATTTACATAGAAATCAGAATCGTTCTTTTCGCCCAGCTCTTTATACGCCATCGCTATTTTCAGCATAGCCTCGGGAGTTTTACTTTCTTTGGGGAATTTTTTAAGGACCTTGGTAAATTCATCAATAGAGAGGGCATATTCTTTTTGCGCGTAATAACACTCGCCCGTCCAGAAAGTAGCGTTATCCGTAAGCACAGAGTCAGGATATTTTTCTATGAACGAGGAAAAGGCTATAAGCGCCTTGGCGTATTCCTTGTTCTTATACAGGCTGTACGCGTCCATATACATTTTCTTCATGCCATCATCCGTTCTTTCTGACGCTGGTAGCATCGCCGCCTCTGTTTTTAGAGGCAGAGTATCCCTGTTCTTTGCGCGCATACTTTCAAGCTGCTCGGTGAGAACATATACTCGGTTATTAAGGTCATCTATTCTTGCCCTCAGATCGGCGACCTCGTCGGTACCTGCCGCCGGACCAGCCTTTGTTTTTGTGCTCGGAGAACTTGAGCAGGCTGCGCAAATTACAGTAAGGACAATAAAATATTTTTTAATATGCAAGGCTTTTACCTCCTAAATAATGATAGTGTTACACGCGCGTAAGTGCAACAAAAATTAACGCTTATGTTCCGCGTGCTCGCTAAGCGGATGGAACCTGTCGTATTCCTCCCTTAAAAAATCAGTTCTCAAGTGCGTATAAACCTCTGTGGTGGTTATGCTTGAATGACCAAGCAGTGTTTGGATCACTCTAAGGTCGGCTCCACCCTCCAGCATATGTGTTGCAAAACTGTGGCGCAGTATGTGAGGGTACACCTTTTTTTCTATACCCGCTTTTAGCGCATATTCTTTAAGCTTTAACCACACGCCCTGGCGCGTAAAATGTTTTCCTCTTCTTGTTATAAAAAAATGCTCGGCGGTTTGAAGCCTGTCTAGAGAAAATTCCAAATATTTAAGCAGCCACGTTCTTGCGCTCTCGCCCATAAGTGTTAGACGGTCCTTGCCGCCCTTTCCGCTCCTTACGACCACAAAACCCTCCACGATATTTATGTCCTCGCGCCTGAGCCCCGTAAGCTCAGATACTCTTATGC
>JAZDEK010000245.1:0-2830 GCA_043808895.1 Pseudomonadota bacterium | reverse complement strand
ACGGAATGATGCAGATATACGACACGTATCACGGAGAACACCCGGTTCTTCAGGACAACATTTCATATGGCGCTCAGTTCGCGTACGAGAAATTCCAAACAGCGGTGGTAGAGGACTGCCCCAGCGGAACCAATGCAGGCACGGATCTAGTGGGCATCGCAAGACGCACATATGCTCAATATAACGGGGGAAATGGCGCTATTTGCCGGGATAATGATGCCCGCGACAACAACCTTGAAGATGCCCTCACGAACAAGCCTTGGCTGAACTATTTGTGAACTAATCTATACGCCGCCCCTGATATCCATGTTCTGAAATCGTCTATATATATGAACACAGCCGGAACGACCAACAAGCTTAACAATGTGGAACTTATAACGCCTCCCATAACAGCAATACCCATCGCCTGTCTCATCGACGATAACTCACTCAACCCGAAAGCTATCGGCGACATACCGGCAAGAAGCGCAAAGCTTGTCATAAGTATCGGCCTTAATCTTACTTTGCCCGCTCTCACTATGGCGGTTTTTCTCTCCACCCCCTCGTCCATAAGACGATGAGTGTAATCTACAAGTATGATCGAGTTCTTAGTTGCGACACCCAAGAGCATAATGCATCCTATCATTGAGAATATATCCAGCGAGAACCCTGTTATGAAAAGAGCTGTGAACGCTCCGCATATCGCGAGCGGTAAAACTATCATTATGGTAAGGGGGATAATGAACGACTCATACAAACTTGCAAGTATAAGATACATAAATATCAATCCTATGGCTGCAGCGACGAATATACTGGAGACAAGCTCTCCAAAAGTTTTTGCCTGTCCCTCAAAAACATAATCGTAACCTTTTGGCAACTTCACTTCATTCTGAAATAGATTTTTGATGTCGTCTATTGCCTTTGCCATACCCGGACCTTTAGGAGCTATATCGGCGGATATCTCTATGTAACGCGCGCGGTTCAGCCTGTCTATTTCGGTAGGGCCTTTTGTTTCTACTCCCTGCGCGACCATCCTCAAAGGTATAAGCCTGTTATTTATATTCGGGACCACGATATCATCAAATATTTTTCTAAGATCACGCTGGTCAGGCTGGAGTCTTACTCTCACGTCGTAGTTATTATCATTTATTTTGAATTTGGTCGGCGTCTGTCCTTCTACAAATGTCCTTAATTCCATTCCGACCATGTTGTTTGAGACGCCGAGCATTCCCGACTTGCGTTTATCGAACACCACCTGAAATTCAGGCTTTCCTTCCTCGTAAGAGGTGGTCACGTCTTTCAGCGACGGATGATCTTTAAGGTTTGCCATCAACTTATCTGATATTTTTTTAAGCTCGCTAAGATCGTCACCTCTCACAAAAAGAACGAACGGCTGTTTGGACCCAAAGTTACCTATGATATCGCCGACGATAGGACTGAGAAACGCGTATTTTTTGGTATTATCCCTGACCCATTCCTTAAACTCTGTGGTCGTGTGCCCTCTTCTTTCGCTTTTGTCTATCATCTTCACATATATACTTATGTCGCTTGGATTGTCTGTACCGCCGCCAACCGTGATCACTGTGTATGAGACAAGTTTATTGCTTCTTATCACATCATCAACTTCTTTCGCGTACTTTTCAGACTGATCCAGGCTTGTCCCGGGCTCAGCCTTAAGGTAAACAGCGAACTCCCCGTTATCGGGATTTTGTTTAAATGATTTTGGTATCCATATTATTGTGGAAAAAGTTAAAAAGAACACACCAAGGCAGATCAAAAGAACTTTTCCGGTATTTCCCAATGTGTAAACAAGGACTCTCTCGTAAAATACTACAAGCCTGTCCTGTAACATCGCGAACTTTCTGAGCACCCAGCTTTTTTTCTCCTCATATTCTTTTTTACCCGCAAGGTACGCGGACAACATGGGGGCCATTGTAAGCGCGTCCAAAAGGCTTATGGCCATAACAAAACAAACAGTAAGCCCGAATGATTTAAAAAATCTTCCGACAACCCCGGTCAGAAAAGATACAGGGGCAAAAACAGATATTACCACCAGCGTCGTAGCTATAACGGCCATCGTAACTTCTGTTGTCCCTTTTATCGCCGCGTCTATTGGTTTTTCTCCCATTTCAAGATGGCGGAAAATATTTTCACGCACAACGATCGCGTCATCTATAAGAAGACCCACCGCAAGGCTTAGCGCGAGAAGAGTGATAACGTTAACAGTGAATCCGGCTATCGCCATCAATATAAAAGCACCCAGCAGCGAGTTAGGCAAAGCCATGCTTGTAATAAAAGTGGACCTTCCGCTGCCGAGAGCAAGGAACACCACTATAATAGTAAGAATAATGCCCAAGAGAATTGTGTTCCTTACATCCTTTACGTTGGCAATTATCGGCCAAGAGGTATCCTGCACCATTGTGAGTTTTGGATTTCCCTCTCTACCGGCTATGATCAAATTCAGTTCGGCAACTTTTTTCTTAACGGCTTTAACAACGTCCACGGTATTTGTGTCCGACTGTTTATATACCTGCACCAATAAAGCCTTTTTACCGTTAATAAAAGACCTGGAGCTTTCATCCTGAATAGACTCACTCACTGTGCCAAGATCGTCCACTGTGGTCGGGACATCGTTGCCGACAAAATTAATAATAGCACTTTCTATCTCCTTAACGTCCTTAAATTCCGCCAGCGACCTTATGGAAGTATCTTTTTCAACGCCTTGAATATTCCCGGACGGGATATTCTTTCCGGATAATCCCACCTGACCGGACACCATTACAGCGGACAACTCTCTGCTTTTTAATTTATTCATATCAAGATCGACATGAATTTCCCTTTTTCTTCCGCC
>JAZDEK010000244.1:0-6770 GCA_043808895.1 Pseudomonadota bacterium | reverse complement strand
ACCTTGCGGTTTATATTCTTTTTCCGTATCAACCAGCACCAAGTCTTCTTCAAAAGCTTTCGCCTCTAGAACCAATTCGCCTTTTGAGGAAACAAGTTTACTCCTCCCATCAAAAACAACAGAGTCATTCGCGCCAACAGTATTAACCATCACAAAAGGGACTTTCCATTTTGACGCGTATCCCGACATTATGCTTAGTCTTTTATTGTCCTTTCCGCATGCAAATGGCGACGCTGAAATGTTAATAAAGATATCAACGCCCTGCCCGCCCAGACTATCCACAGGGTCGTGGGCATAAAGTTTTTGTGAATGCGGGTTATCTTTTCTCCACATATCCTCGCAGATATGAACGCCTAATCTTTTGCCCTTGTAATATATGGGGGCTGAAATTTCTCCGTCCTGATAATAACGCATCTCATCAAAAAGATCGTATGTTGGGAGGAGCTGTTTGTTAATTACCGAAACAACTCTTTTACCGTCGATAAAGAACGCAGAATTATAGTATCGTTTCCCCGCACCCTTATTATGATTTATTGAACCAAGTACTAGCGCGCAATCTTTTACAACAGGACATATTTTTTCTTCAATGGTTCTTATCGCCGTATCAACAAAATCACTTCTGTCTATAATATCCATCGGCGGATAACCTGTAAGACAAAGTTCCGGGAACACACAAAGCTCAGCACCCATATCTTTTGCTTTTTTATAATAGTCCAGAATAAGACGAGTATTACCGTCTATATCTCCCACTATCGGATCTATCTGGCAAAGAGCGATCTTCATTTATGATAACTCTCTCCTCTTATTACAGTATATGCCCTGTAGAGCTGTTCAGCGCTTAAAACCCTTACAGCCTCGTGCGGAAGTGTAAGATTTCCGAATGACAGGACAAGTTTTGCGTTATCTTCCACGAATTTTGGTATTCCCCACGAAGTCCCAACCACAACGGATAATACACCCGTTCCGGAGTTAATAAAATTGGAAAATTCTGCTGTATTATACGCTCGTCCACGCTCAGAAAGCGCCATTACTGTAGTGCTTTTAAGAGCTTCCTCGATTTTGGGCCTTATCTTCTCAAAAAACTCAGGATTGTCATATTCAACTTTTAATTCTTTTATTTCAACCTTGGCGTAGTGAGTTAATCTATTTACATAATCCTCGTAAATAGTTTTTTGTTCTTTTGATTTAAATTTACCAAAATTTAAAAATATTATTTTAGAGAACATATTAACCGGCCTTATAAAGAGAGTTCTCTTTTATATATTTCATAATTTCGGGCGTACTTACCTGCACACCGCTCCTTATATCCGTAGAATTCGCCGGATGATAAAAACCTTTTAGAAAGATATTCTTTCCTTCTTCTATAACGCTGTACTCATTTTTGGAGATTTCTCTTGATACAACCACAAGCCTGCACATATCCAATAGTTTTTTATAGTCCTTCCATTTATCGAACGTCTCGTACGAGTCCTGACCAATAAGCAAGAACACCTCGCAATCTCCGCCGTTAACCTCTATAAAATGTCTTACCGTATCTATAGTGTAACTAGGGCCGCCTTTTTTCATCTCATAGTCCGAGACCTCAATATCCTCATCAGCAAAAAGAAGCCTTGTCATATTGAGCCTATGCTCTGCCGACGCTGATTGAATATCTTTTATTGGCTGAATGTAACACGGAATAACGATTATCTCGTCCGGCGAGACCGCTTTTGAGGCAGCTTGAAGCATCAACCTATGCCCCTCGTGAGGAGGATCAAAACTTCCGCCGAATATTAAAAGTTTTTTAGACATGTTTTTCTAACACCTTCACAATTTTTGAAAGCAGAACTTTTAAACCCTTTCCCGTCACAGACGAAATAGCGCACCATTCTTTGTCGTGAAGGCTTAAATAATCCCCCACTTCTTTTATCCTTTTCTCCGTTGAAGCATCTATTTTGCTTAGGACGTAGAGCACGGGTTTTTTGCCTATTTCCTTTGAGAACGACTTTAATTCTTTACTTATTGTTTGGATATCACTGATCGGGTCGCCCTCAACGCTGGACACATCAACAAGGTGGATCAATATCTTGGTTCTTTCTATGTGTTTAAGGAATTTTATCCCAAGCCCTGTGCCTTTGTGTGCGTCCTCTATGAGCCCGGGCATATCAGCGACCACAAAATCAATGTCGCCATATTTTACGACCCCCAGGTTTGGTACCAGCGTCGTAAACGGATAATCAGCTATTTTTGGTTTCGCGGCGCTTATCCTTGATATCAAAGTGGATTTTCCGGCATTCGGGAGCCCAACTATACCAACATCCGCTAAAAGTTTTAACTCTATTAGGACCCATTTGCCCTCACCTTTCACGCCGGGCTGACAACAATCGGGGGCTTGTCTGGACGGTGTGGCAAAAAAGAGATTTCCTTTTCCTCCCTTTCCGCCCTCTAGTATTATTACTTCTTTATTTTTCTCGTTTAAGTCGGCGAGAATTTTTCCGGTCTCCGCATCCTTTACAACAGTTCCAGCCGGGACGTTGATTATAAGATCCTCTGCGTTGGCACCTGTTCTATTATTAGCCCCACCTGCCCCTCCGTTCTTTGCGACATATTTGGTATGAAATTTAAAATCTATGAGAGTGTTCTTTCTGCCTGATGCCTTAAAAATTATATCCCCGCCTTTTCCGCCCTCGCCACCGTCGGGACCGCCAAGACGCGGGGCAAAACTCACACGCCCCTTTCCACCATCCCCGGCTTTAATGAATATTTTTGCTTCGTCCAAGAACTTCATAAAAAGACGACGTTAGTCGGCTACTTTTACTTCCGCAGGAACTATAGATACCTTTGCTTTTCTTGCTTTACCTACGATCTTGTACTCAACAAGTCCGTCGACCAGAGCAAAAAGCGTGTGGTCCCTTCCCTCGCCCACGTTCTTTCCTGCTGAAACATTAGTTCCCTTTTGACGCACTAATATATTTCCGGCTCTAACAATATGTCCGCCGAATTTTTTTATTCCAAAGCGTTGTCCGCCTGAATCTCTCCCATTTCTTGAGCTTCCACCCGCTCTCTTGGTAGCCATTATTTTCCTCCAACGGTGATGTCGTCGACCTTAAGCATGGTGAGTTGCTGCCTGTGTCCCTTGTTACGCATGTATCTTTTTCTTTTCTTGAATTTAAATACCGTAACCTTTTTGCTTCTGGCTTGCGCAACTACTTCGCAGTTCACCTTTGCGCCGTCGACTACCGGTTTTCCAACCACAGGTTCGGAATCATTCTCGTGAGAAACAAGGAGCACATCACTTAGAGTAAGCTTTGTCCCCTTTTCACCCGCGAGTTTTTCCACCGTGAATTTGTCGCCCTGTTTTACTTTGTACTGTTTTCCGCCCGTTCTTACGATTGCATACATAATATTAACCTCTATTAAGTTTGTTTCCCTCACTTGGTGGAGCATAACGGACTTGAACCGTTGACCTCTTCGCTGCCAGCGAAGCGCTCTACCAAACTGAGCTAATGCCCCACTTTACAGAAAAGCACTCAAAAAAGCACGGAACTTTCTAACACAGGACAAGACGTCTTGTAAACATAATAATTTTAGGGGTATTTAGGGGTCTGAGGCAGTGGGGGATCAGGCTACGCCAGGCCTTTGTCGCCTACCCTAATTAAAAAGTTCTTGACTTTTACTACAGTTGTTGTATAATATCAGTATAGGCATAGTAAATGAATGGGGGAATAAGTCATGAAAACTCTAATTAAGTTGGCAACCTTGGCAGGCTTCGTTTTTGTCATAGCCTCGTGCAGTATGTTAAAAGAAGCACATAATGCTGCTACGAATGCGTCAGTACCTTTGTACGCGTACTTTGAATCAGCGATACCGGATAGCCTTGGGTGTTATCCTGAGGACACAACGGACAATAATAATAACTCTGTCGAGAGTTCATCTCTGAGAGCGATGTATGAATTCTACATCGAGACACAGTATGTTGTAACAGTGTGCGTTACAGTGCCCGATATCGACACAACATTGCTGGTAGGAAAAACCGTTCGATTCATGGCAACAGATACTGTTGTGGATTCAGGTCAACTCGTAGGAACATCCGCTTACACAATACCGAACGCCACTTCTTCTCCACTCTATATACTTGGAGCAGTCGCAGGCACTGCGTGTCAGAGATCTAATGATCCTAACTCCAAATATTTAGGACAGCTCAATATGCAGGACTTCACCAAATTCAAATATATTATCGCTGTGGCGGAAAGCTGCGGCACATGCGCGGGAACCGCGCTCTCTCCTTACACTGCCTCTCAAGCGGTCTACGGGAGCTATTAATAGATGTTAAAACACGTCCCGCTCGTAATTGCGTTACTGTCACTAACTTCGTGCGGGAAAAGTTCTAATCAACAGCCGAACATAGATATAACCGTGAATATATCATCGGAGGAAGCGCTCCCCGACTGTACCGGATTTAAATCCCACATGATGATCCCTTATGGATTAGATACACCGACGGGACAGAAAAAAGCGGGACAAAAATTCGCGACCATGGTCGCCGTGGATAAAAAAGACGGGACCATGCAGATAACCATCCGCCCGCCCGACGGCGATAGTAATTTCCCCGTCCAGCTTCTGGAGGAATTTTCAGATTACACGATAAAGATAGTCGCGTGCAGAGGGGCTCCATCTTCGGTAATGAACGGATTCAGCGCCACTGGCGTATGCAACACCATCGCATCTATAAACATGGTCGGCAAACCGAGTGTCACAAGTTCTGATTTTACAAGTGAAGGTTTTATAGTCGACGGAATAAAGGTACACTCCACAGCTGTACCGGCTTCAGACCCGACAAAAAAGACATTGAGGCCCAATGTTATAATGCTGACAGCGGGAATGGTAGCGCAAAATACTGTGGGCGATATCGTAATGGCGTACGGGCCCTCTCCTTATTACGCCGGCTGCTATAATCCCACAAATCGATAAACTCTTCCGTTTTTCAAACAAAGCACTGCGATCTTACTGCCTCCGGCGTGAGCACGATCCTTGCACCTGATATCTCCAAAAGGAGGTATCAAGATGAAGAAAAATTTTTTGTTCACAATGTTTCTTTTGGCAGCAGGGCTGGTAGGTTGCTCCGCGTTCGAACAGGAAAGCGGGAAGAGAATCGCAATCCAGATACCGGCAGAGCAGGCTTCGGCAACAGAAGAGGCTCCGCCTCTACCGTCGTTAAATCTGGAGCAAGAGGTGGTAAACTGCTCTGAGGGTTCTTCCGGATGCAGCGTTGAGGAGATAACAGAGCCGTTCGATAATTCAGGCGGCACAAAGTTCAGGATAAACTCACTTATAATTGTAAGTGATGAGACTATTCTGACGGACCAGAACACAAATTCAGCTCCCGGGATCAGATTTCAACTACAGAACATCGACGACAGGAACATAAACAGCCTCACGTACTCTTATGAGAAAAGGGATAACACAGGGAACGTGCTCGTCCAGAATCCGCCGCAAACATTATACAGAACAGGCGACTTTTATGCCGTAGCGCTTCACTCCAGCACGATCGGGAGCGGGATTTTGACCTCAGCGCCTTACGAAAAGCACGTGATAACTGTGAGATTAGCTACAAGCGCGAACCTGAAATACTCTTTCGACATAGAATTCTACGTCTATAGCCACGCATCGAACCCTGTTCTATTCGAAAGAAAAAATGATGTTCTTGATTCATCGTATTACAAAATGGACGTGGAGAATCTTGATCCGGTAATAGATGTAATAGAGATACAGAACACACTGCCGTATCCAGTCACGGTCAGCAGCGACGTTAGAATAAGTAACGACACCATGGCCGTTTTATCCGACACCTACTATCAACAACAAAAAACTTATGCCCCCAAGATCGATTTCTATCCATGGGATTCATGGAACGTGCACGTAACTCAAAATGTAAAATATCATCTGGCAGAGGCAGCTCCGGTATTCAGTATCAAAGTTTACAGAGGAGAGAACGGTGAAGATATCCCGACAACGTCCTCTTACTCAAACAATGAAACCATACTTTCATATAGCGGTCTTTATCTTCAGGGGAACGAAAAGATCCGCCTACACGTTCTGGCCCATATGGATGTGAACACTTACATATTAGGATCGCACGGGCAAAAGGAGCTCTACGAGGGTGTAACACTTTGCGACAATATATCTCCGGCATCAATGTGCAACTGTTACTACTTTACGGCCAACCGACATTGTACAAGTCAACTACAGGCCAATATATTATACGGGTTGTACATGTGCGGGGGGTTTAATTTAGCTCTCAGGAACATACCGTATTCATCTTGTGGAAACCCGGTGAACTCATGTATAACAAAGAACGTCGACCTCATATATTATCCATTGGATACTTATTCATTAGCCGGACGTCATCACACAACGAACATTACTTACGTTCTAACCTCATGGCTTACTGGATATGAAAACTACGACGAGCTTGGCACCACAGTAAAAACAATGGACACGCTGGACGCATCAAAAGGAGTTACGACCCCATCACTTATAGATCTTTCTCAAAGCTTCAGCGGATATATCCCTGGCGTATTATAAAGGTACGTCTCCCCCACAAATGGCAAGGGCGTCGAACGCCCTTGCCATTTCCCTCTTTCTAATCTATTCATTGATATTATGTTGATGCTGAAGAAAATTATTTTATTTTCCTTCACGGAGCCGGGAATAATTATTCTGTTATTCCTAAAGAACATATTCGTACTGTTTAAAAACAACGTCTCGCGCCGTTTTAAAATAATACTAGC
>JAZDEK010000243.1:0-4746 GCA_043808895.1 Pseudomonadota bacterium | reverse complement strand
TTCGAATATATCGATCAAGATGTTTGCTCCGGCTCTTCGTATACTATCGATATCTCTACTCTCCATCATAGCGCGCAGAACCGCGCCATTATTTCCCATAAATATATCATCAAGGTTTTCTATCAAAAATGAAGGGCCATTCTTTAGATATAACTCCGCAAGCTCGCTCAAACGCGAAACAGAAACATCTATGTCGAGACCCAACATAGTGGGCAATGTTTCGTATTGCGCCATAGTGACGATTTTTAAAAGCTGAGCAAGATTTTCATTGTCCTTATCTTGCTGAAGCATTTTCTTCGCATTATCAGCTATCCTCAACGCAATTACCCTAACATCCAAATCGCTGGACGTTAACATCTGCAACAAAACGGTTCTATATAACAGGTCGTACACGCCTTCTTCTGAAAGCCAGACTTTTCGGTTACGAGCTCTCTCTTCTAATATATCCGTCAATGAAATATCGTATCCTTCTGCAACTTCTTTAAGAGTTTCTGCATTAAGAACACGAGGTACTGGAGTAATTATTACCTTAGCATTTTTAGCAATGGATTTTAGTTTCTCAGTTCTAAAACTATCATCATGCTTTACCCTCTTCCCGTCGGCGTATAACAATTTATTTATTTTTTCTGCAAGTCTAGTCCCCAGAACTTTGTAGTTATCGTTCGCTAACAGAACGCCTAATAGACCCGTGTACAATAATTTATTTACATCCCTATCGGATTCCAACATGTCGTTCTGATCCAAATAAGAATAGTACGTAACGGCGTCTTCAATTCTTGCTCCGTTCTGGTCAAGTTTTGTCCCTTCCCAGTACCACTCTTCCTTAAAACCTAATTCCGCAGCACTTTCCTGGTAGTCACTAGCACTGCTGTAATCTCCTTTACCCGCGTACGCGACGCCAAGATAATATAAGTATGTCGCCTTTATGGGAGCGAACATCAGGTCTTCGCTTGTGTTCAGTGCTTTTGTGAAGTTAGTAATAGCCTCGTTGTATTTTTCTTGCCAAATGGATTCTAATCCGGCCTCAAAGTCTGCATTACGCTTAATCCAACCGAACATAATTTGAACACCATGTCGTATTAAAATATCCCCCGCGACATCTGCTATAACAAAAGGATTTTTTATTTCACTTTCTTTCAGCATCGGTAATCCAATCGGCACTTTTATCGATATTACAGCTTCACCGGAAGAAGCAAAGTGCTCAAAAGAAATCACTTGGCCATCTTTAGTTTCCATAGACGATCTTTTTTGACCTGTATATGAGTACAACGTTGTTGTGATCACACCCTCGGAATTAACCTGATACACAGTGCTAACATGTCCCCTGTATCTATCTTTTGGGTCAAGCGACAGTTTTACCAGGAATTTGTTCCCAGTTACATCGCTACTGTTAAAAACTATTTCTTGGGCACCGGTTGTTTCATTTTCAGTTGTAGAGTATCCGCCCTTAGGCTGGGGAACAGCAGGCTCTATCATAATGAACATCCCCATTCCTCCGTCAAAGGAGTTATACTTAATGTTGTACGCTCTTGTTTCCGCGCCATCTTGAATTGATATTTTGCTTGGTGCCCCGTTTTGATTAACGGTCAAATCAACAGCCGGTGCTTTTTCCGGTACGGCTGGCGATGAGGTAATTATCGGGTTATGTCCCGCATTCACAACTACATCGTTAAGTTTTGTTAAACTTTTTGTATCCTTGTCCCTTTCAAACAGCTTCTTCAGATTATTCATGATGGTTTTCTTTGTGCTATCAGGAACCAACTTATTATCTGCGCTTAAAATTTGTTCTAAAGCTCCTCTATCTAACAACTGATCTTTCAGACCCTCATAACCCGCGGCTCGCTCTTCCAAAAGATTTTTAATGACCGGCAAGAGTTTCTTAGCTGACTCTTTTAGCTCACTATCACTAGCGAACTTAAAAGGTACCGGAGTAAGAGTTACTTTGGCATTCTTAGCGATTAACTTAAGTTTTTCTATTTTGTGTTCGTTTGCGTCCTCATCTTCATGGAATGATACATTTAATTCTTCAGCTACTCTGATCGCTTCTGCTTTATATTTATCATTCGCCAAGAAAGCACTTAATAGCCCTGAATATAGCAACCGATTTACTAGATCACCTTCATGATTAGAAGTTAGTTCTTCCGCATGACTATCAAGCTTGCCTCCCCAGTACCATTCTTCTTTGTAACCCAAGGACGCTGCCTGATCCTGAAAATACTGCGCCTGGGCCTCATCCCCTGTAACCGCATATGCAGCCCCAAGGAAATGTAAATATAATCCTTTTATTGAGGGAATTAATTCTTCGCTATCTGTAGCCTCTTTAAGATCGTCAAGAGCTTCCTTATAGCTGATGTTCCCAATATCCAATCCAGTCACCCCTCTGAGGAAAGACTCATTAAACACGCCAGGGGTTTTGCTGAAAAAGCTAATAAAATGTCTTCCGGTTAATTCCTTCATAACGTTCTCTATGTCGAACTTGGAATCAGCAGTTTTTGTATTAACTAGTATCCGTGGTTCCTTAACTATGCCGCCTTCAAATGTCCCCGTCGTGGTTATAGGAGGCATGTCAGAAAAATGAAAATATATGTTGTTAAATTTTCTATCTAATTCCCATCTGGGTAGTAGCTGGTGTTCCAAACTCTTGTTCGTATGCTTTATCCCGCTAGCAAGTTCAAAAGACTCAACCTTTCCATCTTTTGTGCTAACGCCCATTGTTGCTTCTACCAGACCTTTACTGTTATACAGTACCGATGTGGATACATCTTTAGAAGGTTTAGATACATAGACAGAGCTAACGCTTGCCTGATATCCACCAATAGAAAGCTTTGTCTCGAACGCATCGCCTTTACCATTCTTTTGGGAGTTACTTAGAATTATCATCTGGTGCGTGCCGTCTGGATTGTCTGACTGCATAAACCAGCCGCCCTTTTTAGTATCGCTATTTGCCGGTTCAACCATGACCAACAGATTACCGCCGTCAAAACTATTGTACTCGATGTTGTAGGATAGTACCGTTTCGCCGACCATGATCGTCATTCCCGTTGGGTGTTCTTTTCCGCCTGTGAGTTTAACGATCGGTCCCTTTTCCGGGAATTTTCCTTCCGGTGGCGTTGGTTGCGCTAAAACATTTTGTGATAGACTTGTTGATAAGAAACAGAACAAAAAGGCCCTTAAAAAATTCTTCATGGTTTTTTACTCCGTGTTATACGCTTTTATTTCGACCCGCCCTTAATATCATTTTTACATATAATATGTAAAGGAAAATTTTAGGTTGTTATTACGTTAATTATTCTTATAGTAATTGTAATATTTTACGCCATAATCCCCTGAAGCCCTTGATGCCTTAAGGAAAAAGCAAACTTTATAAAGTTACGCGACAAATTAAAGCCTTATAAAGTTTTGCTAGGTCAACCTAGTATTTTTACTAGGCCGGCCTAGTATTTAATCTACAGTGATGGATTTACTTACGTTCTTTGGGGTATCGGGATGTACGCCATGGTCTTTTACCTCAAGCCGTTCAAGCAATGCTGATTTTTTTATGCTCATCCGTAGAGCAAGAAGTTGCAGCACCACCGCGCTTGAAAAGAACGGTAAAAGGTCATCGTCCGTGCGGGGCAAAGTTATATATCCGCACTTATATTCATCGGAATATTTTACGGATTTAGCTTTGGTCACGGCGTCGTTAAGGTTTTTGTTGTCCTCGGCTATAACGTAAATATCCGCTCCGCGAATTTTATGCGTATTTATCTGCGAGATGGTAAGATTAACATCACGCTCACTTGGGCCTGTGATAAAAATAAGAGGATAATTCGTGTACAGGCTCTCAAAAAAGTTGTGTTTGGCGAATATCTCCTCAAATATATCGGATTCTTTGCTGTCAAGGTCGCGTGGCGCGATATCGGCAAAAGCATAATCAGCCACCGACTTATAAAGTTTGTGAAGGCTTTTTGAAGTAAGATTCTTTCCACCGTCTTTTCCAAGGGCAAAACTCATGGTGTCCGAGAATTTTTTAAGGAGCGCCCTTACCGAATCCATTCCAAAAACAGTGTTAACACCAAGGATGGTATTAGGGCCGTGTTTAAATTCCGCGGCCTCGTAGCCTTCCGTGTGGTTTAATACGACCTCTCGCACCTTAAGCGCGCCCTCTCTTGCTATACCCTGCATACCCGTCGCCAAAATGTGAATGCTCGGTTCAAGGTATAAATTGTCAGCGGCTTCTTCAATAGAGTCCTTTGTTGATTCTATCGTCCTTGATATTAGGTCAGGGATCATGTGGAGGCTATCCGTATATTTTTTTACATCTTTCCCCAGGCGTTCAGCGACGTTAAGAGCCAATATATACATGACCACAAGCTGATTTATGAAACTTTTTGTGGCAGGTACAGCCACCTCTGCTCCGCAGAAAAGAGGAATATAGAGATCACTCTTTTCGAGCGCAAGTGTTGAGTTTATATTGTTAACTATAACTATGTTCGCGGTTTTCTTTCCGGCGGCCCGCACCTGATTAAAGATATCTATAAGGTCCTTGGTCTCGCCGCTTTGGCTTATGCCCAAGATCACGTCGCCGTTCTTTACGGCGTTCGAGCACTGTGACCTAAAATCCCCCGGTAGAAGAGGCAACACATTTACGCCCGCTATGTAATTAAAGAAAGCGCTCCCGGATTTTGCGGCATTAAAAGATGTGCCGCAGGCGACACAATAAACGGTGTGGCCTTTTTTATAAGCCTCGGACAATACATCCACGAA
>JAZDEK010000242.1:0-2951 GCA_043808895.1 Pseudomonadota bacterium | reverse complement strand
TGGGGTAGTCCAACGTGGTCGAGAAGGTAAGCCCTGTGCCGAGTCCTATAGTAAGAGCGGATTCAGCGTCGGGACGCACCAACATCGGCAGCAGACCAAGCATCTTGACCGTTCTAATATCGATCTCGTTATTACTGCCGTCTATTTTACCGTTTATCTTAAAGAACTTTTCGGCGGTCGTATTCATGTGGATGCTCACACTTGCGTAAGCATCATCTCTATAGTCAAGCATCTCTCCCTCTCTGTTCAAGGCCAGCCTGGCGTGATTCAACGTGCTGGATATTCCCGCGTTCAATCTGGCTTTCTCTCCAATAGCGGGGGTCCTGTTATAGAAGAACCCGGACGTCAAAAGCTGTTTGTCGTAATAAGTCATAACGTAGATCATCGGCGCTATTATAAAGCACACAGCGCTTACAGCCAATAACGTGTGCTTTCGAAAATACTCAATGACCACAAAAAGAAAGGTCAACACCAATATTCCGGTGATACATCTCCACACGAATTCAATACCAAGATAAGGGACTGCAAAGAACCCACCAAATATGGCCCCCGCTATAAGGCCGAAAATATTCAGCGCATACCCTGAAGAAAGTTTATCTGTCGGTGTTTTGGAATTCCACGTCATAATATTTATAGATAAAGGAAACAACATCCCTAGCAGTATCATCGATGGAAGTAGACACACGCACATCCACAGGAATCCAAAAAGGTTATACAATATAAAGCCCGGCTTTATATTCGTTAACCAGAAAAAAACCACGTACGACGTTTTCGTAAACATAAAAGTTCCAACATAGAATAGTGCGGCGGCAGAAAAACAAGTGAACACCAAAATCGTCTTGGCAAGATCCGAGTCGCTATTAAATTTTGTTGTAATACGGCAGCCAATAACTATTCCAAGCAAGACAAGCCCCGTGACCAGTGTAAAGATGTACACAGAGTGTCCATATGCCAGGCCCGCTAACCTGTTCCATAGGATCTGAGTAAGCATGCAAATAAAACCAGAAGCAAAGAGTGTAAAACCGATGGACCATTTTCCCTCAGGATCGTTCTGTTTTTTAAGTTTGGTTACACTACCACTGAATATTTTTATAAAACCACGCAGTATACCTGAAAGCGAGAATTTATACTCCGATGGGAAGAACACCAGAGCAAAAAAGACCAATATAAAGTTAAGGAACGCGGCAAATACGATCGAACTTGAGTAGCCTGCCAGCGGAAGTATCAAGTAACCTGAAAGAATACAACCAAAAAAAGCTCCGAGGGTATTAACGCCATACAGCGACGGCATTTTTATAGAGAGTTCATTTTTGCCCTTGAATATCGCGTCAGCTAATAAAGGAAGCGTGGTCCCCATCAGAAATGTCGGCAAAACTATTACCAACCCGCAAAAAACGAACTGAGTGATACTAAGTGACAACAACGATGTGTTAAAGTGTAACAGTGCCGCGTTATATAGAACTTCTGTGGCTTGCAACAGCGTCATAAATAAAAGACCATAGATGCCGATAATGAATTCTGCTGTTACATACAACCAAAAGGAGTCCATCCCCGACCTTTTGATCCTTGGCACCATTAAAGCTCCAAACGCAAGCCCGGAAAGATACGCGCATAGCGTTGTAACAAGAGCGTATATGGTGAAACCCATAACGAGCTGTATCCTGTTCAGCCAGGCAGTCTCATATATAAGGGCGCTAAAACCACTTATGAAAAAACAAATGTAGGCTATTGTGCTTTTGCTTAATTTTATATTCCTTTGTGGCATGGTAGTTGCTCCTTACTAGTTTTCTATCTCAACAGGAAGCTGTCCCACAGCCTCTGACTCGCCGGTGATTACCTTGGCCAGCGCCTTTATCGCTTGAGAGCGGAAGCTGTAAGCGCAAATGTACGCGTCGGCGTCCCTTACAGAGGAATAAACGTAGGGTGAATCAAGTGAGGCGACAATAACGGGCTTTTGTGTTTTGTGTTTTAGTATGTTGGCAAGACGCGCCTGGCTGTCGTCCACCACGGCGACAATATACGCGTCAACCTCGCGGTCGTTCTTTAAGATCCGTTTAATAATTTTGTTCGTCTGTGCTTTGTTCATTTTTACGCCCACTGTTATTTGCGTATTCTTTATCCCATAACTTTCAAGTTCCAACGATAAATAAGCGAACGGGCTTATTACGGCGAACTCGCCGTCCTTGTTCACAGGAATAACATTGTTTAAATTTCGCACCATGGTTATGGATTTTTGGGCGATAAGATGTGATATCTGCTGATGGAGTTTGTTACCCACTACTCGCCTAACTTCTTCGATATCAGCGTCGGGAGTGTCATCCAGGAGCTTTCTTTTCAATTTTACCGCGATGATCCTTCTAACCGATTCATCTATGCGCGACTCTTTTATTACGCCTTTTTTTACTGCGGACAGTAATGCTTTATAAACATCTTCCTTAACTTTGTCCGTCCATACGACCGTAATTACATCACAGCCCGCGAGCACTGCTTCAACCGCCGCCTGCCCTATTGAGATATCTTTCGCTATAGCGCCCATTTCCATATCATCGGTAATAACGACGCCGTTAAAACCAAGCTCTTCTCTTAATAGTCCCGTTATGATCCTGTGTGACAAAGTTGCGGGAAGACCGCTGGTGTCTATCTTAGGCATAGAGACATGCGCGGTCATTACAGCGTCAACGCCGCCCCTTATGGCGTATACAAAAGGTTTAAGATCTGCGTTCCTTAGCGTATCAAGGTCGCTGTTGACTTTGATAGCCTGATAATGAGAGTTGCCTATTGTTCCACCGTGTCCGGGAAAATGTTTTGCCGTAGCGCTCACTCGTCTTGATTGAAGTCCGGCTATATAAGAAGCCCCGAGTTCGGCTACCATTTCAGGATTATCCCCGAACGACCTTACACCGATGACCTCGTTCCCGGCGGACATGTTTACGTCAAGCACTGGCGCAAGG
>JAZDEK010000241.1:0-2630 GCA_043808895.1 Pseudomonadota bacterium | reverse complement strand
GAAGAAGATCCTACTTCTCGGAGCGGTAATGTTCGCGTTCTCTCTTTCTGCTACAACAGTAAAAGAGTATGTGACGAACGATCTCACCAACATGAAGACCAAAACAACTGACACGAACACCACCATCAGCGCAAGGTACACAGAAATGTCAAATTATGTGTCAAAAGTTAATGTGGGCACAGTAAAAACCAAGATCAGCAAATACTGTGGTTGCATCAACACCCCAGCAGGATGCACAGGCAAGGGGTTAGATCTTGAGACATTCGATTACACAACAGGTGGAAAACCAACTCACTTCACTAACGCTCTGATACTGTATCGCACAAAAACCAACACAAAAGACACAGAGCCAAAAGGAAAACGTTGGTTTGTTTCAGCAGATGAATGCGGAACATTCACAGACCTAGGAACAACAACCACAACAACATCAACAAGCACAACCACAACAAAAACTACAACAAAAAAGAACTAAGTTTTTATTTATAGATAATATAAATAAACTAAATTAGGACGGGCTGCGTGGGAAACCACGCAGCCCGTCCGCTTTTAAGTACAACAAACCCGTTAGATCTTCTTCCAAATATAATAGACAGGCACTCCTAGAAGAACTATTCCAAGTCCCGGCCATGTGTACATTGGTTTATATATCAAAAGGCATACCGATATAAATGCCGCCATTAATAGATACAGCGCCGGCAGCACAGGATAACCCCAAGTCTTGTACGGCCTTTGGGCTTTTGGTTTCTTTACTCTCAAAATAAAAAGACCAATTACGGTCATTATATAGAACAAGAGCGCGGCGAATATAACGTAATCCAAAAGGTCGCTGTATGAGCCGGAAAGGCATAAAAGCGACGCCCACACCGCTTGTGTAACAAGTCCAAAACCGGGGACGTTACGTTCGTTAAGCTCGCCTATTTTTTTAAAGAACAATTTGTCTTTGGCCATTGCATAATAAACTCTTGCTCCGGAAAGAACAGCACCGTTACTGCATCCGAAAGTCGAAACCATTATCAACGCAGCCATGATGATGGTAGAGGCTCCTCCCACCACCGTAAAAATAGACGCTGCCGCAACTCTATCATTAACCGCAAACTGTATTTCTCTCATCGGGAGCGTGAAAAGGTAAGCAAAATTCGCAAGTACATATAGCGTCATAACAGCCGCAGTACCAACGACAAGACTGACGGGAATATTTATCTTTGGTTTTTTTATCTCGCCTGCAACAGCTGTCATATTGGTCCAGCTGTCCGCTGCAAAAAGCGGCCCGACCATTGCTATTCCAAGAACGGCTATCAATTTTATTCCGTTCAGCATCTCCACGTTCAATATCTGTCCATCTTTTACGTGAGTCCATGTTGCGCTCCACATGTTCGCAAAGTTAGCCTGAACAACGGCGTAGTTCTTGCCTATGAAAATACCTACCACTATAAGCCCAACGAGTGCTGCGATCTTTGCCACGGTAAATATATTCTGGATCATCTTCCCGCCTTGCAAGCCCCTGGTATTTACATACGTAAGTACAACTATGATGGATATCGCAAGCAGCTGCGCGGAATTTATTTTCAAAAGCCCAATGTCCAACAGAACGTTCTTATCGCTGAAGAACGGAAAAATAACACCTGTATATTTTGCGAACGCCATCGATATGGCCGCTATGGTCCCTGTCTGCATAACAAGAAAGAACGTCCATCCGTATAAAAAACCCATCAGCGGGTTGTATGCTTCTCTGAGATATACATACTGTCCGCCGACACGAGGCATCATTGAAGCAAGCTCACCATAACACAACGCAGCGATTACGGTCATAACGCCGGCCACCGCCCAAGCTACAAGCATATATCCTGAAGATCCTACGGTCCTTGCAACATCTGCGGTAACAATAAAAATACCGGAGCCGATCATGGATCCCATCAAAAGCATTGTCGCGTCAAAAAGATTCAACGACCTTTTGAACTTGTACTCTTTCTTAGGCATACGCCCTCCTTTTATAAATATTTAACAAAGACCAAAAGTTCCAGATCCTTTTCATATTTCCTTCTGTTTACCGTGGTCTCATATTTATAACCGTTCTTTTCAGCAACTTTAAGAGAACGCACATTTGGACGCTCTATAGCAAGCTCAACTCTTTTAAATCCGTTAGAACGCAAAGCATTTTCCAATACAGATATCGCTTCCGACATAAAACCCTTTCCCTCATATTTTCCGTCTATCCAGTAACCAAACTCACACATATCCTTCTCGAGATCAATGTTGTGTGCGCTTATATTGCCAATATACTTTCCATCATAAAATATCCCGTATGAGCGCATCGGTTTACCAAAGAACATCTCAGAAGTTTTTATGAATTTTATTTCATCCTCAAGTTTGGTGGTTGTATCCACCCAATGCATGAACTCTCTTAATCTTGATCTATTGGACTCAATACATTTAAATATTTCCTCTACCTGTTCCATGACATTCTTTTTTAATAAGATCCGCGTTCCTTTTATTTTCTCCGGCAGAAAAAGTTTCTTCATTATAGATCGTAGTACAGTCTCATTTCGTATGGATGAGGCCTGTTCCTTACTTCGTTGTATTCCTTTTCCATCTTCCAGTTCACTATTGTGTCCAGAATATCTTCGTTAAAG
>JAZDEK010000240.1:0-2544 GCA_043808895.1 Pseudomonadota bacterium | reverse complement strand
CAGGGCAAAAAACGTGTATTTCTGCCACAAGAGCGACGTAAATATCTATGGTCCGGCGCGTTATCCGATCAACCTCGTGCCTGACCTTAAAAAGCTGGATACAGTATTTAAAACCGGCAAAAAGACCCTATTAATGATAGACGAGACCAGCCTGAACAGCGACGAGCTTAACTATTTCTGTAAGCTCAAGGACGGGGGGCGGGTAAAGATACTCGATCTTGTTAAAAGGGCGGCGTTGACACACTAATTCTTTGGTGTTAATTAACTAGCGTTTTGAAAAAAGTAGCGCATTTAAAAAATAGGGCGCATAAAAAAAAAGCGCACAAAAAAACGGAGGTAAGTATGTCTACGTACACCAGTAACTTGTTGGCTAAGGTGAAAGAAAAGAACCCGGGCCAGCCAGAATTCATCCAGGCAGTCACAGAAGTTCTAGAAAGTTTAGAGTCTGTTATTGAAAAGCATCCCGAGTACAAAAAGGCTAACATACTTGAAAGGATGATTGAGCCTGAAAGACAGATCATGTTCAATGTTTCATGGGTAGACGATGCAGGTAACGTAAATGTGAACAGAGGTTTCAGAATTGAGTTTAACAGCGCGATAGGGCCATACAAAGGTGGATTGCGTTTCCATCCGTCGGTGAACCTAAGTATTATTAAATTCCTTGGCTTTGAACAGATATTAAAGAACTCGCTCACAACGCTCCCAATGGGCGGCGGACAGGGCGGTTCTGATTTTGATCCTAAGGGAAAATCAGATGGCGAAATTATGCGTTTCTGTCAGAGCTTTATGAATGAACTTTATCGCCACATAGGCGCTAACACCGACGTACCAGCCGGCGACATAGGCGTAGGCGGACGTGAAATAGGTTATATGTTCGGTCAGTACAAAAAAATACGTAACGTATTCGAAGGCGTTCTCACTGGTAAGGGTTTAAAGTGGGGCGGAAGCCTTGTTCGTACTGAAGCGACAGGATACGGCTGCGTTTATTTTGTTGAAGAGATGTTAAAGGAGAGAAAAGAGACGATCAGCGGGAAGACCACTGTAGTTTCCGGTTCAGGTAACGTCGCTATATACGCAACAAAGAAGATACATGAGCTCGGCGGAAAGGTAGTTGCTATGTCTGACTCTAATGGTTACATACATGATCCAGAAGGCGTACACCTAGAGACGGTACAAAAAATAAAAGAAGTTGATCGTGGCAGAATATCGGATTACGTGAAGACACATAAGCATGCGACTTATCATGAAGGTTGCAGAGGCATCTGGAACGTACCTTGCAAAATAGCTCTTCCATGCGCAACACAGAACGAACTTAACGGCAAAGAAGCTGAAGTGCTTGTTAAGAACGGCGTTATCGCTGTCGCTGAAGGCGCTAACATGCCTACATCACCGGATGGAGTTGAAGTATTCCTAAAAGCTGGCGTAAGCTTTGGACCTGGAAAAGCCGCCAACGCAGGTGGAGTTGCTTGCTCTGGATTAGAAATGAGCCAGAACAGCCTACGCTTAAGCTGGACATTTGAAGAAACAGATAAGCGCCTGAAAGGCATTATGCAGACCATACACAAGAATGCTTCGGCAGCTGCTACCGAGTACGGCTTCAAGGGTAATCTTGTCGCTGGCGCGAACATAGCGGGCTTTATAAAAGTCGCTGATTCAATGATCGCTCAAGGCGTTATATAAGGTTTGTACATTAGATAATGTATTTTCAGAGGGCGCGGCTGAAAAGCCGCGCCCTCTGTGTTATACTCGATATGTGGAGGTGATAGTTTATGGGTTTAATGGATGTGATAAAGGGAAGAAAGAGCGTTCGCGCTTATAACAAGAATAAGAATATCAGCGAGGAGAACCTCACAAAGATATTGGAAGCGGGCCGTCTCGCCCCATCGGCCAAGAATATCCAGGGCTGGAAATTTATAGTGGTGAGGGATAAAAAACTTTTGTCCGAACTTGTGCCCGCGTGTAAGGACCAAAAGTTCATCGCTGACTCGTATGCAGTGGTGGCAGGCTGTTCCGATATTACAGATTACGTTATGACCTGTGGACAACCTGCGTACACGGTGGACTTGGCAATAGCGCTTGAACACATGGCGCTTATGGCAGCTGAACTTGGAATAGGAAGTTGCTGGATAGGCGCGTTCTACGAGGATAAAGTTAAACAAATATTGAATGTGCCAGCGAATGTAAGGATAGTGAGCCTGTTGGTGCTGGGTTATTCCGAGAAAGAGTTAAGTAAAATGGTAACTACGACCAGAAAGGAGTTAAAAGAAGTTGTCTGCTACGATAAGTGGAGTTTTTAAGGTGGTGCATTAATGATAATTGGTCTATTTCACGAAACATGGCATCTGCTTCTAGATATGTCGCCGTATCTTTTGTTGGGATTTACCTTTGCCGGAATATTAAAGGTGTTGGTGCCGGAAGAGATGTTGGCGAAACATCTCTCGGGCAGAAAGTGGACTTCTGTTTTTAAGGCTGCGCTTATTGGAGTGCCTTTACCGCTTTGTTCATGCGGAGTGATTCCGGTTACGGCTCATTTAAGAAAATCAG
>JAZDEK010000239.1:0-3954 GCA_043808895.1 Pseudomonadota bacterium | reverse complement strand
CATGAACGCCGCGAATATTATCGCCGCTATCGCGACAGGATAAATAACTGTTTTAGCAACGGTCTTTTTTATCTCTATCTCTTTTCTGAAATATGCAAGCCATTCCGTCATCACATATTCAAGGTTCCCGCGCAATTCTCCCGACGCCACAAGGTTCAGGAAAATGTTATCAAAATATTTTGGGAATCTAGAGAGAGCCTGCGAGAATGTCATCCCGCTTTCCATGTAATTCTTTGCTGTGGAAGCAAAATCCTTCATGTGCCGCGTTGTTCCCTCGGCCGTAAGGACTTCCAGCGACTGAGTTATAGTGAGGCCGGCCTTGAACATCACCAGCAGCTCTTTTACAAAGAATATCTTCTCATCGTCGGAGAAAGTGGCCTTTGTAGTGGCATCTTTTACAGGTGTCCACGCGGTCTCTTTAACCAAGCGCTCTTTTATTTTAAGCGGGCGTATCCGCTGCAAGCGGAGTTTTACCCTTAGGTCCGTTTCGTTGTCGGCGAAAATATCTCCACGTATCTTTTCGCCTTCCCGTGAAATACCCTCGTAATAAAAATCAGGCATGGTTTTATCCTCTTGTGTTCTGTGATAGAACGTCGGTGTTCAAAATAGCGCGCGGAGTGGTTCTGGTGTACAGGGTGTCGCGCCTATTAACATCTAATTTGTAGATCAGTATTTCTTCGTCTACGTTCGAAGCAAGTTCCGCGGTAGTTCCCGCGATAACAAGTTTATCGTACGCCATGGTGTTCGCTATCCATATCGAGTCGGTTGTGTTGCAGTTGGGTATCATAACGCAGTCACATATCAAGTCTTCGGTCGCTCTCAAAAGGACATCCAGGCTCGCGTCCGGTTTGTATATGTTTATGATCTTTGACGCGGAACTTTTCAAACCGTAAAATTTGTTCTTCTCGATTATGCACAGGGTTATTTTTCTGTTGTTAACTATGTAAGAAGCGGTTTTGTATGAATCCAGCGCTCTTTTTTCCTGCTCGTTCGATACAACAAGTATCATTCCCTTTCTGCTGTAACACGCTGACGAAAGTTCAGGGTCAGTGTTCAACGGCTGCTCAATGTTCGGTAGATGCCTGAATATAAGTTCATTACCAAGGTCGCTTATCAAGAACTCCTGTCCGGAAAAAGTAATAAGCATTCTATCCGCGCCCGAAAGATAATCTCTACGGATAGCAAAAATTGCCTCTTTTCCGGTAGGCATTACTCCCTGAAGGTAAGTTCTTTCTCCCTGTCCGGATATTAATAGAGGGAGTTTTCCATCCTCGAAGTGAACTTCGCGATAGCCGTTCCTGAGGCCGAATAAGATTATGCCTTTTAATGAATTAATATTCCCCATACCCACTGAGCATTCTAGCACCGGTGACATTTTTTGTCAAACGTGGTATATGATGTGCTTATGAGGCAAAAACTGCTCCTGCATTGCTGTTGCGGACCATGCTCAGCTTATCCTTTCAGCATTTTGAGCGCGGATTTTGATACATTCGCGTTCTTTTCGAACTCAAATATAGATACAAAAAAAGAGTATGAAAAAAGGCTGAACAGTTTTGCCCGCCTTTGCCGTGCGATGAATATTCCCTACGAGACTGATACCTATGCTCCCGAGTTATGGCTGGACGCTGTAAAGGGATTAGAGAATGAACCCGAGAGGGGAAAAAGGTGCGCGGCGTGTTTTAATTTTCGTTTAAAAAGAACCTTTGAGTTTGCCAAAATCAATAACATAAAATATATTACAACTACCTTGTCGGTTGCGCCTCAAAAGGATTCTGAAATGATCTTTGGGGTTGGAAGGGAGCTGACAAAGGAACATGGAGGTTGTTTTTTAGAACTGAACTTTAAAAAAAGCGACGGATATAAAAAGTCAAGGCTCATAGCGAAGGAACATCAACTCTATATCCAAGATCACTGCGGCTGTTCGTTCAGTATCGAGCAAAAAAACAAGAGGGAGGAAAGAAATGAAACTTACTAAGATCATTGTGGCGTCTCTTTTAGCTTCGTTCGGTTTGTGCGCGCAAGACGCTGATGTCCCAAAAACAGAGAACATAGATTCAGCTGTAGAGGAATCTCTGGCCGCTCCTCAACCGGAAAAGCCGGCTCCAAAGAAGAAAATGAAAAAGAAAAATGCTAAAAAGGCGAAAAAATTTAAGAAAGCGAAAAAACATATGACGAAAAAACAGAGAGCCCTAAAGAACAAAGCCGCAAAAAACAAAGCCGCGCAAAATGCGCCGGCAAGCACACCAGCTGAGAACGCACCGGCACCGAATGCTCCGGCTCCAGCAGCGCCGGCACCGGCAGCACCTGCGCCAAGCGCGCCAGCGCCAAGTACCCCAACACCGCAATAACACGGGAGCAACTGAATGAAAAAGCGAAGTTTTGTTTGTGACTACGATTTTACAAAACAAGAAGTCATATCTATTTTTGAGCGCGCGAAAAAAGTAAAAGCCGAAGTTAAGAGTGGAAAACTTGTTCCGTATCTTGCTGGAAAAACTCTCGGTATGATATTCGAGAAATCATCCACAAGGACAAGGGTTTCTTTTGAGGTCGGGATGTATCAGCTCGGCGGAAGCGGACTTTTCTTGTCCTCAAAAGATATTCAGCTCGGAAGGGGTGAAACTATAGAGGACACAGCCAGAGTGCTGTCGCGCTATGTGGATATAATAATGGCGAGAACTTTCGAACATTCAAAGGTGGAGGATCTGGCGCGTTACGGTGACGTTCCTGTCATAAACGCGCTTACGGATCTATTACATCCGTGCCAGGCTTATACAGATTATTATACAGCGTGGGAAAAAGGCAAAAAACTTGAAGGGCTGAACTTTGTGTATTTAGGCGACGGGAATAACGTGTCTCACTCTCTTATGCTGACAGGGGCGATACTCGGCTCCAACGTTATTATTTCTTCTCCAAAGAGCATGGCTCCAAAAAGCGAGATAGTTAAAAAAGCAAAAGAGATCGCTGCAAAGTCCGGTGGCAGTGTCAACGTTGTGGAAGATCCAAAAGAAGCGTGCAAGAACGCCGACGTTATCTACGCCGACGTGTGGGCGTCAATGGGCCAGGAAGCCCAATTTGCCGAAAAAGAAAAAGCGCTTAAACCGTATCAGGTCAACAAAACTCTTTTCTCCCTTGCTAAAAAAGATGCGTTCTTTATGCATTGTCTCCCCGCACACAGGGGCGAAGAAGTAACAGCGGATGTGATAGACGGATCGAACTCCGTTATATTCGACGAGGCTGAGAATAGATTACATGTGCAGAAAGCGATAATGCTTTTCTTGATGGGCAAATAATTTTTTATGAACGGCCAGCATCCAATAGTTGAACGAATAGCAAAAGGCGTTGATATCCCCGTAGTTAAGGTTAACTCAGTGCTTGATCTGTCATCGGGCGGAGCCACGGTGGCTTTTATCGCGCGATACAGAAAAGAGAATACAGGCGGGCTTGATGAAGTTTCTATAAGGGACATCCTTCACGAAAGGGATAGGATACTAGATGTTCTGGACAGACAGCAGACCATTATAAAGGCCATTGAAGAGCAGAAAAAACTCACTCCCGAACTTAAAACAAGAATACTTTCCACTTTTGAAAAGATCGAGCTTGAGGATATTTACGCCCCATACAAAAAGAAAAAGAAAACAAAAGCGGACATCGCGCGCGAGCTCGGCATTGAGCCTTTTGCCGATACAATGATGAAACAGAGGATAGAAGAGGGCGATGTTCTGCGCTTTGCCAGAAGTTATCTTGATCCTCTTAAAAAACTCACCGACCCTCAGGTGATAGTTGACCACGCCGTTGATATAATCACTGAAGTCATAGCCCACGACGTTGAGTTAAAGAAAAAAATCAGGGAATGTACGTTCAACCACGGGACAATATTCTCCAAGAAAACTCCCAAATTTAAAGAGGAGAACTCAAAGTTCGAGAATTACTTTGATTATAAAGAGCCTGTTAAGA
>JAZDEK010000238.1:0-2059 GCA_043808895.1 Pseudomonadota bacterium | reverse complement strand
GTAGAGAAAAGAATGTATCCCCGAGGCGTTATTTGAGACCATGCCGCCGACAGAACACATGGCGGCGCTTGAAGGGTCCACTGGAATGAATACGTTTCTTTTTTCCAAATACGAATTGAGTTTGCCAAGTATTAGTCCTGGTTCAACGTCAACGTAGTCGTTGCCCACAGCGACGATATTTTTCATGTATTTTGAGAAATCAAGGACTATTCCATTCCCAAGGCTTTGTCCCGCGGTGGAAGTGCCTGTGCCCCTTGGATGAACAGTTACGCCTGTGTTAACGGCGGCAATAATGATATTTTTCACGTCATCAGCGTTCTTTGGGAAAAGAACTCCCTCAGGTATTATTTCATACAGCGACGTATCTGATGCTTCAAGTACACGCAAGACTTTTAATCTATTTATATGGGACATGTTTTTTAACCCAGCACGCTCGCGCCTACGATAACAAGGACCACAAATAACAAAAGTTCGGTCATGGTGTAAAGGGCGAAACTTGATCTAAATCTCTTGGTGCTGAATTCTCCAACGTAGCCCGAGATCTTTGTGACCATGTCAGGAATGGTGAATTTTTCGTGCCTCATTGCAAGATAGAATACAGCGACAATACTGACCAGGATATACAGGTTGCCCTTTACAGCGTCCAGATTAACTCCGCGCGCTATAAGTGACACGGGGATGCTTAAACCCGAAACAGGAACGGCAATAAGCGTGAGTATCATAATGTTCAACATGGCTTTGCCGATAGCGTCTTTTTTATGCGATATTATAAGCCCGAGCAGTATAAAAAAATACGATCCCCACATTACGTACACAACGCTGTAGTGTGATATCGCGGATATTATGTTTATTGCAACGTTCATAAAAACTATGAGGAGCATTATTGAGCGGGCTATGTATGGGGTCATGGAGTTCCCATTTTTACGACGGTGTATAGCTGCTTGATTTCCGAAGGGGTCAGCGTTCTGAAATGCCCCTTTGGAGGTATGCCGCTAAAGACCGGGCCGTATGCTGTTCTTTTTAATCTTGATACCTGTGAACCAAGTGTTTCAACGATGCGCCTTACTTCTCTGTTCCGGCCTTCTCCAAGCTCTATTTCAAACCAGGTCGCTGATCCTGAGTACCTTATGTTTTTTATACCGATGTCTTTTAGTTTTACACCGTCCACAAAAATGCCGTTTTTTGCGACTTTCTCAAGTCTTTCATGTTCGATTATCCCGCTGGTTCGCACAAGATATAATCTTTTTATCCCATAACTTGGATGAGTGAGCCTATGCACAAGTTCTCCATCGTCGGTGAAAAGTAGGATCCCCTCTGTGTTGTAATCAAGCCTTCCCACCGGGATCAGGCGTCTATAGTCTTTTGGCAAAAGATCCATAACTATGGGTCTGCCAAAAGGGTCTGACAGCGACGTTATATATCCGGCAGGTTTATTAAGCACCAAATGGACGTTCCTTTGTATCCTGGGAACTGTTATCTTTTTCCCGTCCACTTTTATTTCGTCGGTGAAAGGGTTGACCTTTACACCCATCTTGGTTATTTTTTCTCCGTTAACAATGACCTTGCCTTCGCGGATAAACTCCTCGGCCTTGCGCCTAGAGCACAGCCCCGACTCCGCAATTGCTTTTTGCAGCCTTTCTAAAGAGTTATCGGCTGCCCTCTGGTTCGTGATTTTTTTGTCTTTGTGATGCATATTTTCTGCAGGCGTCCTCAAAAACGAGGTCGACCTTTTCCTGGACAAGGTCGATGTCCACCCTTAGCTCCTTTCCTATCTCGGTCATCTCATTTAGGACTTCTTCTGTATCTGTTTCGTCGTCGGGAACTATATCAATATTCTCTTTTTCCTCAACTATCAATCTTAAGGATCTGTTGAGTTCTTGTTTGTAGTCGCCGGTCTCGCCATCGCCTGAAGCTATATCCTGTATCTCTGACAGCGACGGCAGTTCTTTTATATCGTTAAGCCCGAATATCTCCAAGAACTCAGGCGTCGTGGAGTAAATTAACGGCTTTCCGGGAAGCTCAGCCCGTCCGGATATCTTTATGAGATTTCTTTCCATCA
>JAZDEK010000237.1:0-2235 GCA_043808895.1 Pseudomonadota bacterium | reverse complement strand
GGCTGAGCATGAAATATCCAGCACCCAGCGACATAAGGGCAGTGCCGAGCACCAGAAGATAGTAAGAGCCTTGCGCTGAAAAAGACAGGAACAGGAACGACAGAACACCCAGGCACAAGCACGAAACATTGAACAGTATTTGTTTTAAATTTTTTGAACGGGTCATGATTGGATGCTTTCTTTGAGTTTAAGGAGTTCTTTTCTGATATCTTCAACATACTCCCTTACAACGACGAGTATGTCGCGCGATACAAGCCGAGCGGTCCCATCCGCTTTTTCAGCGTGGATATCCTTAAGCTTCTTCTTCGCGCCTGAAATATTATATCCCTCTGAGTACAAAAGTTTTCTTATGTTGAGAATGGTCTCTACCTCTTTTGAGGAGTACAGTTTTTGTCCGCCTTTACTTTTTTGTGTTCTTAAGAAGTTCTTAAATTCCGTCTCCCAATATCTTATGACGTGAGGTTTTACGTCCAAGAGCTCAGACACATCCCCAATTCTATATCTTTTTTCCGGACTGCCTTGAAGTGAATTCAATATATGGGTCTCGTTAAAAACTTCGTTCATCCTTAACTCAGGTCTTTGTTGACAGCGTCCCTCAAAACTTGCGAGGGTTTAAATGTCAGGACGCGTCTTGCGGATATCTGTATGGTCTGTCCTGTTTGCGGATTCCTTCCCACTCTTGATTTTTTATTTCTCACTATGAAGTTACCAAAGCCTGAGACCTTTATGCTCTCACCGCTGACTATAACGTCCCTCATAAGATCAAAAAGTTTTTCCACCAGATCCGCGGCGTCTTTTTTTGTCCCGCCTATCTGTTCAAAGATCTTGTTAACCAGATCAGCCTTTGTCATAAATTGCCCTCCCTAGGCTTTAGCTTCCTAATCTCATCAGAAAAATCAACGGATTTCAACTGAAAATTCCCTCTTAATACCTTCTATCACTGTTTTTATAGCACTATCCGCCTCAGAATCAACAAGAGTTCTATCATCGGCGGCAAATACGAACGACCACGCCATGCTCTTTTTGCCATCAGGGATACCCTTTCCTTTATATAGGTCGAACACGTTGTAGCTCTTAAGGTTAGGGGTTTTAAGCTTTCTTATATATGAAGATATCTCTGAGTAACTAACTTTTTCGTCTATAAGAAAAGAGACATCTCGTCTTATTGAAGGAAATTTTGGAAGTTCTTTAAAATACATATTCGTATCATAATAGTCTTTTATTATATCGAGAAACAACTCAGAGACATACACATCGATATCTTCAAGTTCAAACGCTAAGGCAAATTCAGGATGTATCTTTCCAACAAAGCCCGATATCTTTCCGCAGCATTTTATCGCGCTTGACGATCCGGGGTGAAGATATTTTGGAACGTCATGATCTTGCACGCTGTCCAGAGGGATAAAATCCACGTTTGGAATTCTTAATTGATCAAGCAGTGCTTTTATCTCGCCTTTTATAATGTAGTAACTTTGTCCATCATCTTTATTTCTAGTCCAGTCTTCCGCATCAATAACGTTCCCTGTGAAAACGCAGACCATGGTTTCCCTTTCCACAGCAACTGTGTCCGTTGGTTTTGGTCTGTCTGTACCGCCTTTACCGGGCTTATAAACATTCCCTATCTCAAATATTTTAAGGTCAAGATTGCGGTGGTTAAGATTATACTTTACCGATTCTATCAGCGACGGAACAAGGCTAACACGCATTACTTTCATTGTTTCGGAAATAGGATTTTTTAATTTCAATACATCTTTGTCGCCAAGACCGAGTAGCGAATGATAATTCTCAGGCACAAAACTATAACTCAGTGTTTCAAGATATCCAAGCCCCTGCATACTGTTCCTGATGGATATTTTTAAGAGCTCGCTTTTTTCCATGAATTTAAATTCAGGCGACAGAACGACTTCCGGAAGTTCAGCCGGTATTTTATCGTATCCATATATACGAGCTATTTCTTCATAGAGGTCTGCCGACATTGTGATATCGCCCCTGGCTGACGGCGGAGTTACTTTCATCCCACCTTTGTCCGGAGCTATCTTAAATCCCAGCGAGGTTAATATGTTCTTTATTTCAACGTCCTTTATATTGGTGCCGAGAAAACTATTAACGGCTTTTGCGCTTATTTTTATTGCATGAGCCTTCTTTTTCTCGCTTATAACGTCCAGATATTCATAAACATGTTTTGCGTCAGCAAGTTCTTTTATGAGTTGAGTTACTCTTTCAACCACCATCGGC
>JAZDEK010000236.1:0-3561 GCA_043808895.1 Pseudomonadota bacterium | reverse complement strand
CAAGGCTCAAGTGTGCCTTTGCCCTCTACACCGGTGCCGCCGCATGAGGTGCAGGCTTTGGCAGTGGGAACGGTTATTCTTTTTTCGACGCCGAATGCGGCTTCGCCGAATTCTATTTCCATGTTGGCTTCTATATCAACGCCGCGACGAGAAGAACTTCTGCCACGCCCCTGTGGACCATAACCTTGGCCACCCTGCTGAAAGAGATCACCAAAAATATCTCCGAATATATCTCCAAAATCGCCGAACCCGCCTGTAAAAGTTGTGCCGCCGGTTCCGCCAAACCCACCAGCCTCTACACCGGCGTGTCCGAACTGATCATATTTGGTACGTTTACCGGGATCGCCTAGAACTTCGTAGGCCTCGGTTGCTTCTTTGAATTTTGTTTCAGCATCTTTATTGCCTGGATTTCTGTCCGGGTGATGAGCGAGCGCAAGTTTTCTATACGCCTTCTTTATTTCGTCGACGGTTGCTTTTTTATTGACGCCAAGCACTTCATAATAATCTCTTTTGACTGCCAAAACATTGCTCCATTATACTTCTTTGTAATCGGCGTTTATTACGTCATCTTTTTTGCCACCGTCAGTTCCGCTTTGCCCGCCGTCGCTGTTTCCGCCGCCACCAGCGCCACCTTGCCCGTCGCCTTGTGGGCCGCCTTGTCCACCCTGTCCGCCGGATGATTGTTTATAGATCTCATTTGCTGCTTTGCCGGCTGCGGTGTTCAGTTTCTCGGTCTGTTCTTTCATTAAAGCGACGTCGTCACTATTTAATGCTTTTTTAGCTTCTTCAACAGCCGAGGTCAATTCAGATTTTAAGTCGCCGATCTTATCGCCGTACTCTTTTATGGTCTTTTCTGTATTATAGATAAGTCCGTCAAGTTGGTTCCTCGCCTCTATTTTTTCTCTCTTTGCTTTATCCTCTTGAGCATGCATCTCAGCGTCTTTAACGATCTTCTTTATTTCTTCTTCTGAAAGACCGCTGGATGCTGTAATTTGTATCGCCTGTTGTTTTCCTGTTCCAAGATCCTTTGCGCCAACATGCATAATTCCGTTCGCGTCTATATCAAAAGAAACTTCTACTTGAGGAACGCCACGGGGTGCAGGAGGAATACCGACGAGCTCAAAACGCCCCAGCGTCTTATTGTCGCTTGCCATATCTCTTTCACCTTGCAGTACATGGATGCTAACCGCAGGCTGACTGTCGGCTGCAGTTGTAAACACCTGACTTTTCCTCGTCGGAATAGTGGTGTTCTTCTCTATGAGGCGAGTGAAAACTGCACCCAATGTTTCTATCCCTAAAGAAAGTGGAGTAACATCTAAAAGTAGAACGTCTTTTACTGTCCCAGCAAGTACTCCGCCCTGAATTGCAGCGCCTACTGCGACTACTTCGTCGGGGTTTACGCTTTTATTAGGTTCTTTCCCGAATATCTCTTTTACTTTTTGCTGAACTTTTGGGACTCTTGTCATTCCGCCAACAAGAATTACTTCAGCAATTTTATCAACGGTTATGCCGGCATCACGGATGGCAGTTTTACAAGGCTCTACCATTTTCTCAATAAGATCATCCACCAATCTTTCAAACTGGTTCCTTGTAAGTTTAATATTGAGATGTTTTGGGCCTGTCGCATCCGCTGTTATGAACGGAAGATTGATATCCGTTTCTGTAACGTTGGATAATTCAACCTTTGCTTTTTCAGCAGCTTCTTTTAGACGCTGAAGCGCCATCCTGTCCTTTGAAAGATCTATGCCGTCTGTTTTCTTGTACTCTGATACTATCCATTCCATTATTCTCTGGTCGTAGTCCTCGCCGCCAAGGAACGTGTTTCCATTTGTGGATTTAACTTCAAATACTCCATCCCCAAGTTCAAGTATGGATATGTCGAACGTTCCGCCGCCAAGGTCGAATACCGCAATTGTTGTGTCCTTATGTTTTTTATCTTCGCCGAACGCAAGTGCAGCGGCTGTAGGTTCATTTATAATTCTTTTAACATCAAGCCCTGCTATACGACCTGCGTCCTTTGTCGCTTGACGCTGACTGTCGTTAAAATATGCCGGAACTGTTATTACAGCCTCGGTGACTTTTTCGCCAAGATAATCTTCCGCGGTCTGCTTCATTTTCTGAAGCACCATTGCGGAAACTTCCGACGGGCTTAGGTCTTTCCCGCCGATATTAACCCACGCATCGCCGTTAGATGCTTTTATTATCTTGAACGGTGAGTTCTTTATGGATTGCTGAACCTCGGGAGAATCAAATTTTCTTCCTATCAGCCTCTTTATCGCAAAAAGAGTTTTTGCAGGGTTAGTTATCGCCTGACGTTTCGCGAGCTGCCCGACAAGGCGTTCGTTGCTGTCGTTGAACGCGACTATGGATGGCGTGGTGCGCATCCCTTCTGAGTTCTGTATTACCTTTACTTCGCCGCCTTCCATAATAGCAACGCAAGAGTTCGTTGTTCCTAAGTCTATTCCAATGATCTTTGCCATAAAATTATTCCTCCTTCTTTTTTTTCGTATTCACACAAACTTTACATGGCCTTATTAATCTTCCGTGCATTGTGTAACCTTTTTGATATTCCTCTGTTACAGAATCCGCATCATGATCATCTGATTCTGTCTTTTCCATTGCCTCATGAAAGTTCGGATCGAATTTCTCGCCCACAGAACTCAATTCTTTTACACCAAATTTATCCAGAGCATCTTTAAGCTGTTTCATTATAAGTTCAAGCCCTTTCGTGTCCTCTTCACATGCGTGTTCTTTTGCACGCGAAAGATTATCAATTATCGGGAGCATCTCTTTTACCAACTTCTCATTTGCAAATGCCATCTGCTGCAGAACATCCTTTGCGTGCCTCTTTTTATAGTTATCAAATTCCGCGTACGCGTAGACCAATTCTTTTTGCGCGTCCTTTGCTTTCAAAAGGTCGTCATGCTCTTTCTTACTTATAGTAATAGAGTCAGACTCGGGTTTTTTGTCCTGCTCAGGAGTCTGCTCTGCATGTTTTGCCGCGTGCTCCATAGCTCCTTTTAAGTCCTTGTTCTCTTTAATGTGTTTCAACTTAACCCTCTCTTATGGAGAATATGGTGGTGGAGTGGCGGGGAGTCAACCCCCGGCAAGAAAATACTTGAAAATATTGAGGGTTCTGGGTATAGACTACGCATTCAGCACCGCTTTAGTCCCCATCGTCTAGCGGTCTAGGACATGGCCCTCTCAAGGCTAAAACACGGGTTCGATTCCCGTTGGGGACACCAAAATTTAACTAAAGATTTACTATAAAAGCTCCGATAGGTATTAATTATTGGAGGTGCTTATGCCTATATTAATTTTTATACTTTCTGTAATTATCCCAACATCGTACTCGGCGCCAATTAAGGGTTCATATATGGACTTAAACGACCCAGAGATCGCCGGTATTAAAGACGCCATGTGCATGATCTCAGGGAAAGATGCATTTGGTCATGAAGGTTATGCCTCCGCCACATTAATTAGCGAAACTGAATTGCTGACAGCATGATCTTGCAATAAAAAAATGGACACAAGTTCTTACTTAAGCACATGCCCTTAAAT
>JAZDEK010000235.1:0-7698 GCA_043808895.1 Pseudomonadota bacterium | reverse complement strand
GCATCAAAGAACTTGATCAATTCCCTGTAATCGGCACCCTTGTTCTTTTTATCTATTTTAAACCCTTCAACGACGATTAGATGTATCGGCTGGATGACCGGGATCTGATACCCTTTGGTCCCGCCTTCTCTATAATACTGGAAAGGACCTTGTGGCGCCTTGGTACCATCAATATTAAAAGTATATGTAAACCCCTCGCGCGGCAAGCGGGTATCTTTAAATAACCTTGTAACAAATTCGAACATATAAGAACTGTTGGAGCAGACCAATAGATCCGTAACTTTTTTGTGATGAGGCTGCACCTTAAATTTGATTATTGCGCTCGAAAAATCACGGCCATTCTTACTGCATGATACATAAATATTCTTCGTATCAAAATACTTGCCGTCAAAAATTTTAAAATGTTTGGCCGGGATGCTCGAACTTACATAGTACCGGATCAAGGCCTTCTTTGGGTCAAGATACCCCAACGGCAACCCACTCCCTTCTTTTGATCCAGTATAGAAATCTTGTTGTTGCGTGGGTCTTGAACTTGGCCTTTCATTACCCTGCATGGGAAGGTTGTTTGTTCCACCTTGAGCATAGATAACACTCCCCAAAAGCAGTACATAGATAAAAAATTTAACGATCTGTTTCATCACACTTTATTTATCGGAATATCAGACAAAAACTTTAGCAACAAGTATAACATGCCGTATTTATTGACTACTTTATCCGCCAAGCCGTTTTGAAAAGTATCAAAAAAATAACCCGTATTGGGATTTTCCAATATACACGGAAATCATCTTTTGATGTGTCTACGACGTAAACTCTGTAATTACTTGTTTGTTGAGCAAGAACAGCAGCTGTCATAACCGATAATAAGATCGGTATGAGCATGGTTTTTATTTTCATAAAGATACCCTTATTAGTTATGAATCATATCGGACCAAAGACTGAACTTTGTAATCTTTTAATTTTTCTCGGCCTTTCAGGAAATCAAGCTCTATTACAAATAGCATTCCGCTTACCTCGCCGCCACATTCTTTTACGAGGTTTGCAGCAGCAGAAATTGTTCCGCCTGTCGCCAAAAGATCATCCACCATTAATATTTTGTCGCCTTTTGTAACAGCGTCCTCGTGAATTTCTACAGCGTCTTTTCCGTACTCAAGAGTATATTCAAATCTTTTTGTTTTGTACGGAAGTTTGCCGGGTTTTCTTATCGGGATAAAAGGAACATTAAGTTTTTGCGCCAGCGGAGCACCAAATATAAAACCTCTCGCCTCAATGGCGGCGACCTTTGTTATGTTTAAAGACTTGGCTCTCTCATACATATCGTCAGTTATAGTTTTAAAAACTTTGGGATCGGAGAGAAGCGTTGTTACATCGTAAAAAAGTATGCCTTTCTTTGGAAAATCAGGAACTTCCCTAATATATTTTTTGTAGTCCACGGTATCCTCCTTTTCCTATTGCTATGGGCATTTTATCGGGCTTATTATAGTTGTCAATTATGAACGAAAAAGTAAAAAACCTCATCAATGAGATGCCAAGCTCCCCCGGTGTTTATATGTTTAAGAGCGCTGAGGAAAGGGTTATCTATGTCGGTAAAGCCAAGAACTTAAGGGATAGGCTCAAATCCTATGTCCAATATGAAAAAAGCAGCGACCCAAAGAACTACGCAGTTTACGAGAATATAGACGGGTTGGAGATAATAAGGACAAAAAATGAGTTCGACGCGCTGCTTTTGGAATCGAATCTCATAAAAAAATATAAGCCTCGTTACAATATCCTGTTAAAGGACGACAAATCGTATCCGTACATAAAAATAGATCTACGCGCGGAGTGGCCAAAATTCGAAGTGGTGAGGAAATTCTCGGAAGATAAGGCCATTTACTTTGGCCCTTATACAAGCACCAGAGTATTGAATAATATCGTATCAACAATAAACAAGGCTTTCCCGTTCCGTAAATGCAGCGACGTTGTGTTTGCTAACGCAAAACGTCCGTGCCTTAATTACGAGATGCGGCTTTGCTCCGCGCCTTGTCAGGGTCTGATAAAGAAAAGAGATTACATGGGTATAATCCAAGGTGCGATGACCATATTAAAGGGAAACGTTGGTGATGTTATAGAAGAACTTGAAAAAGAAATGACCCTCGCCGCTGATAATCTTGATTTTGAGGAAGCGTCCAGCATAAAGAGCAGGTTAAAGTCCCTGTACATGCTTTTAAGCGGACAGAACGTTATACTTCCTAACGATAGGCGCAACATTGATGTCATTAGTATTGCCGAGCACGAAAAAGGGCACGTGTTCAATATATTATATGTAAGGAACGGCATGCTGCTTGGGCAATCCAATGTTTTTGTCTCTGGCGGGAACATAAAAGACTGCCTGAATAGATTCCTCGTGGACCATTATATAAAGAATATCCGCCCGGACCTTGTGGTCGTCCCATTTGATATAGAGGACCAGGCTGTAACTGATTTTCTAAAGACAAAAGTTATCTTTAAACCTGCAAAGGACATAAAGAAACTGAAAGATATAGGCGAGGAGAACCTTGCTCAATATATCAACGGGCTTTCTATAAAACACAATAGATGGGACGTTTGCGCAAAAGAACTACAAAAGAAATTTAAGCTCGCTGACACACCAAGAACGGTGGAGTGTTATGATATGTCCAATATCTCAGGCCAATACGCCGTTGGTGTTAAGGTCTTTTTTGAGAATGGTGTCCCGGCAAAAAACCTATACAGAAAATATAAGATACGAGGAGTTTTTAAAGGGGATGATCTCAAAATGATGAGAGAGGTGCTTACAAGAAGGCTTTCCCATATTAACGACGAGCCCTTGGCCGATATCATACTTATCGACGGTGGGAGAACACAGCTTGGAGCCGTGAGTGGTGTTATTAATGGCCTTGGTGTTAATGTAGGGGTGCTGGTCTCAATAGCCAAGGATAAAACTCGTACAAAGGGGCTGTCGAAAGATAAATTGTATCTTGAACAAAATAAGAACGTGCGTGAAATTAAGCTAAGCACCGACGCCCTTAATTTTATAAAGATGATACGCGACGAAGCTCACCGCTTTGCCATTTCCTATTACAGGAATTTTCACTCAAAGGTGGTCGTAAAGTTATAAGAGGAAGAAACAGCCATGTTTTTAGTTACATAAGATCTTTTACTAGCTCTAAAGCATTTTTAGTATCAACAACTGTCCACGACCTATCTTTTGCGATTTTTTTAAGCTCACTGTCTGCATTTAGCGCAATTGGGTTTTTAGCCAATTCTAAAATCGACAGATCTCCCAAGGAGTCTCCAAATGCAAAGAACGGTATGCTTAGATTATGCTCTTTTAAAAAACTAGTTAGAGTTTGTCCTTTTCCTATAGATGTATGAACAGTTGAGATCACTTTACCGGTATATTTTTTGTCGCTGACGCCTTGTTGGGTTGCTATATAATGATCAAAGTTAAGATGCTTTGCGATTAACCCTATTACTTCACTTGCTCCCGCCGATAGTAGTATTGTTTTGATTTTTTTCTTATTAAAATAATCTACAAGTTCAAATGCCTCTGGGTATATATCCTCACGAGCTTTATCAAAAACGCTCACTGCAATGTTCATCACTTTTTCTACTTCTAAGCCTTTAAAAGCTCTACCCCAGGATATAACCCATTTATCAAGCCATTCTGTATAGTTTATTTCGTTTGAATTGTATTGATCGAATATATTATTCTGAATCCTGTACTCTTCAGCACTAAAGCACCCATTAGTATAAAGCGCATCTTTAAAAAGTTGTGTAACGTGTCCTTTTCTCAGAGTTCCATCAAAATCAAATACTACACATTGCATCTTTTTGTTCCTGGATAAGAGAAAACTATCAGTAAATCAGCTTTATATAAACATCTTAATTGATCCTGGTGGGGCAGTCTAACTGTGCATGAGGCATATAAAAACAAAAAACCCGCTCTTTTGGAGCGGGCTTTTTGCGTTGGGTATAAGTATCTCTTCAGAGGCGTGGCCTAATTAAGCGAAAAGTCCCTTATCTGAAATCTTACGCCGCACTCACTGCACACTGCGCTCTCTTTTATCTTCTTCATGCCGTAGTCTATAAAGTGCGAGAAAGAAAGCTTGCTTCCGCATATTGAGCATGTGCACTCCTTATTTACTATCTCTTGATACTTCTTTCTGAGGTCTGTCTCTTTTTTTAAGTTCATTTTCCCCTCCAACGTACCGCTTTGAACTACGCTTATATGACAGTACGTATCGGAGGTATGGTTAGCGGGACTTAGAAGTATTTTAGGGTACTTGTCTGGAGATTTGTTATGTTAATAATATCAGTTAGTTATCTGCGTCATTATGTAGACGGGAATCTTTTTTCCACTTCTTGTCTTATTGGATCAGGACGCCCGGACTTACTAGGGGGTGTTGTATTTTGCTGCTGCTGCTGAACCGGGGCTGCCTCTTTTTGATATTTCTTGTACGTTCCTTCCAGAAGTTTTGACAGAAAATCACCAAGAGGGTCGCATTGTTTGTAGTTAACATCGGATGTTGTTTTTATAAACCCATATCCGCCGTTAGGGCAAGATGAATTCAAACCAAATACAGCGGAAAAGTCTGTTCCACTACCGTCCTTATACGTTCCGTCAAAAGTATTTTTTATGGTGGTTCTTATCTGGTCAATTGATTCTATGTTCACTGAGTGACACAAAGGGGAGATCATAAGAGAGATGATGGCTGTCAATAGTAGTTTTTTCATGCAAGCTGCCTCCATAACCGATCTGCCCCTGATTTATATAATTTCTGTGCCCAATTAGCAAGTGCGAAAAAATATGGTTTTGTACAGGTGACAACGGTTTTAAGTTATGTTAGCTTGTCTGCATTATGAAGTATTCGCTTATAAAATGGATAGGAACGTTGATTATTATCGCTGTTGGTCTGTATATAGCGGCGAACATGACTTATAAATGGAAAGTGTCGGAGGATACTGTTTATAAACTGAATCTTCCGGAATACACTTTTATGCTTCGTGACGGTCGCAACATGGCGTTGACAATGAGTATGGTGTTCAAGACAAAACAGGCCGCAAAGGACGCTGAGACCAGCAGATTAGTGCTTGTTGATCTGTTCAACACTATCTTTAAGGATGTTGACTCGTCCAGCATTAATAACGTCACCGAAATTGAGGTGCTCAAAACAAAGGTCATGATAGAGCTTAAAAAAGCAAAATATCCCGTGCTATACGTCTCATTCGATACAAATCCAAAATTGCTGTAATTTATACGAATTCGCATTCAAGCGTAAACCTTCGTCAGTTCCTCACCCCATCCTCGACGTACGTTAGTACTAATCATCATCCTGCAAATATATTTACCAGTGCATACGTAGGTTTTGGTTAATTGTTCTTGGGTTCGCCGAACGTTAAAAAATCGTGCTGTTTGAGCAAGTGTGCTCACTTGCGAGTTCACGATTTTAGTGAGGCGAACCTTAGAACAATACAAAACCGGAGTCTGCACGCAGTAAATATATTTGTAGGATGATTATTGGATCACATTTCTCATTATGCGGTCGTTCGTGAAAGCTCGTCGCGCGGAAGTATTTTTTGCGTATTGATGCGGACGCTCAAGTTTTTGCGGGAACGTAGGTGGCGCGTCGTTTATTCTCGCGTTTAATTCTACATCCAGGATCTCGGATGGTGTTAGGATACTAAAACACTCAAAACACACAATGCCGCCGGCCTTGTCTTTTTTAACATCAAAACTAAAGCAGTATGGGCACTGGTAATTCATGAAAGGCATTATAACACGGTTTATCGACGGCTTGCAATACGCGGGAAAGCTCTTATAATTACCTCAATGATATCAATTAAAGAATTGGTTTTTTCTTATCGCCGCGGCGGTTTTAATGTGTTGAATAAGTGTGCGGCAGAAATTCCCACACCGTCCATGACATTAATAACCGGTAGGAACGGGAGCGGAAAATCCACCCTTCTTGATATCCTCTCAGGGTTCAAACAGCCCCGTTTGGGCCAGGTGAGAATAAATAATGTTGAGCTTTATTCGTCAGAAAGGTCGGTAAGGGAGTTAAGAACGTTGGTATCTTACATGCCAGCATCCTTAAGGCTACCGGCGCATCTTACGGTATCGTATATTTTTGACCTTTGGGGCGGCAGTTATTTTAGTAATGAGATATTAAACGCGCTTAATCTTACTGATTTTATGAGGCACAGGTACTCGCAACTCTCCGACGGATATAAACACAGGGTTAATCTTGCTGTCTGTATATCAAGAGGCGGGATGGTCTTTTTGGACGAGCCTTTAAGAAGTCAGGATGATGAGTTAAAAAAGTTTTTCCCGGAATTTATCTCAAAATATATGAAGAACAGGACTTTGATAGCGACAAGCCCGGATGTTATAGACGGTGTAAAGTGGGATAAAGTTTATACGCTTGAGAATGGTGAGTTAAAATGAGGCGGCACAGAGAACTTAAAGAATTTCTATCAACGCCTGTTTTTTATATAGTCGCCGGAATATTTCTGGCTCTTTCGGGTTATAAATTCTATTCGCTGCTCATGTCTTACATAGATTTCATGAACGTTTATCCCGACTATCTTGCTGGAACAGAGGTAAAGGAACTTGCCGGCGTCAGTATCAATAGTTATCTTTTTCCAAGGCTTTTTAGTTTCTATTCGTATCTTGTCCTTATCTCTGTCCCCATACTTAATTCCGGAATAGGGCAGGACAGAACTATGGAGCTGGACAAACTTGAACTCACAGCGTCGGGTATTACTGAACTTAAACTTATATTAAGGAAAGTATTCACGTCCTCGCTTGTAATTGTTGTAATACTTTTGCCGACCATTATTTATCCCCTCATAATTTCGGTCTTTACAACGGTCGATTACGGTACTGTGTTCTCATCATACTTGGGTTTACTGCTTTTAATACTCCTTTCATCCTGCATAGTATCCCCCGTCAGCGTCTTAAAGATCCCTTTCGCTGTCTCAATATTCTTTAACGTCATAATGCTTTTGATACTTTACATGTATATTCTTGAACCTGTTTTTTCTCCATTTATGTTCGGCGTTATAAGACTATGCACTCTTTTATTTATTGTTACTTTCGCGGCGGCATTCATATTGATATCTAAAAGGATATATCTTTCTACGAGGCTGTTTGCATGAAGAGATCCATTTTTGTAATATTGACGGCTCTGGGAGTTTTTATCGCGATATCTTTTTTTATAATGCCTGAATATAGATTGAGGGTGCTTTTTGCGTTTGTTCTCTACGCCGCGGTTTGCTTTCTTTTTATTAAAGCGGTCTTTTGGAAAGATGTAAAAGCCGGCAAACTGCTCTTTTCGTTAAAACGCGTGAAGTATTTGGCTGTTTACTTTCTAATTTTTGTTTTAATTTGTTTTATCTCATCGCTCTTAATAAACAATCGTACCTTGTCTTCTTTAAGGATGGACTTAAGTTCCGATAAGAATACCACATTATCCGCTGAGGCTGTAGCGTACCTTAAGGCGCTGAACATCGATGTTAACATTATTTATGTCCGTCCCACCAATAGCGGCGACCAGAGCGTTCTTTTTAACAGTATAATGAAAGAGTTTTCGGTCTATACCAACAGAATTAAATATTCGACCATACACCCTCTGCTTAATTCTATCGAATATAACAGCCTTAAAAATAAGATCGCGTCCGCTGTGCCGGGGAATTTTG
>JAZDEK010000234.1:0-10410 GCA_043808895.1 Pseudomonadota bacterium | reverse complement strand
GCAAGTCCGCCGGACAAAGTAAAAAACATCCAGGCGTTAAAGAATACAGTCCTTAAAAGAATGATAATAGAGACCCTGTTGCTACAGGAAGCAGAACAGAAAGGAATAACCGTTACGGATGAAGAATTAAATAGATACGTAAACAACATAAAAAAGGGTTATTCCAAAGAGGAATTTGACCAACTTCTCTTAAGTCAGTTCAAGACTTACGAAGACTGGGTTGGCGAAGTCAGGAACAGTTTGCTGGTGGAGAAAGCGCTATCGCGTGACACTATCGAAAAAATAACTATCCAGGAAAAAGACATCAGTGACTATTACAACAAAAATTACGCCGGTAAAACAAGTGAGCCTAAAATTAAACTCGCGCAGATATTCACGCGCTCAAAAGAGAATGCCGAAAAAGCCGTCAACGAGATAAACAACGGGCTTTCTTTTTCAGAGGCGGCAAAAAATATTCAGAATCACCTGAGGCTGAAAACGGCGGCGTAGTCGGGTTAATAACCAAGGGACAGGGGATAGAAGCCTTTGATAGGGCGTTTGATATGAAACAATCCGATATCACCGGTATAATACAGAGCAATTATGGGTTCCACATCTTTAACGTGCTTGGGTATACACCGGCCGCGGAAATAACATACAAGGACGCTAAAGACTTTATCGCCGGCGAGCTGGCGCGCGAAAAAGAAACAAAGTATTATGAAGAGTGGCTTAAAGATAAACTTAAAAATATCAAAATACTGAAAAATGCGGCTTTAATAGATTCCGTAAAATAGCCGGAGGGAGTAGTTGTGCGTAAAACAATGATCATAGCGACGTTATTAACAGGTTCTTTCACCGTTGTTTATCCAAAAGAGGTACTGGTGGACAGGATCGTCGCGATAGTGAACGAAGACGTTATAACCATGTCGGACCTAAAAGATTTTGGAAAGACGTATAGAAATAAAAAAATGAAAGTGGACCCTAAAGAATTCGAAAAGGTTACATCGTCTGAAAAGAACATGTTGAACAGAATGATCGCCGACAAATTGATATATCAGTACCTTCAAAGTAACGACCTTTTAAGCTCCAAGGATGAAATAGACGAAATGGTCAGAAGAAGGGCCTCTTCAATAGGCATGAAATTTTCAGACCTTGAAGTACAGCTCAGGATGACGGGACAAACAATGGATGATTTTAGAACAGAAATGCAGATAGAACAGGGAAAGGCAAAAATATTTGAAAGAGAACTTAAGACCAAGATAACAGTTTCAGAAACAGAGTGTCAGGAGTTGTTCAAACAGGAATCTAAACAGGACATAGATGTTGTTCAATACAAGGTGCAACATATTTTGGTAAAGAATAAAACCGCTGCCGACGAGATACAGAAAGAATTAAAAGCCGGAAAGTCTTTTGATCAGCTGGCCGATAAATATCACTCGACAGACCTTGGATTCATAAAACAGGGCGATGTGCTTCCTGAAATATTCTCGGCGATAAAGAACATGAGCCCGGGGGATGTTAAGGGGCCGGTACAAACAAAGCTTGGATATCATGTATTCAAAGTAGATGAGTTAAAAAGCGGCAAAAATCCGGAATACATAAAGAACAAGGAACAAATAGAACGCGTAATAATAGACAGACAATTTCAGCGTCAGTTATCCATGTGGATAGACGAAAAAAGGGACGAATCTTATGTCAGAGCATACCTCTAGGAAATTCGGCGTAATAAAGATCGGCATCACTCAAGGGGAGCTTTCAGGCATTGCGCCCGAGATAACGGCAAAGGCGCTCAAGGTCTTTAATAAGGACAGAACAATTGCGATCTATGTCGTAGCCTCAAAAGACGGAAAGAAAAAAATACTCTCATGCGTTAAAACACCGCTCGGGAAGCACATAACTTTCATAGAGCCTGATAAAAAACACGTACCCGGCAACATAGGGAACTCTGACGCTCTGCTTTGTGTTTATCACGCGGCAAAAATGGCATTGAACAAGGAAATAGACGCTGTTGTTACAGCACCGGTAGACAAAAGCAAGATCGCAGAAAAATATTCGGGTTTTTCGGGGCATACAAGATTCCTTGAAAAAATATTGAACGTCGGCCCCACCCTTATGTTCATGAAAACGCCAAGCCTTAAGATAGGAATAATGACAGAACACATCCCGCTTAAAGATGTGGCAAAAAGCATAACAAAACAAAAAATAATCCAGGCGGTAATGCTTTTAAACAAACATCTTTCCAAATTCAAAACAAAACCGTGTATAGGAGTACTCTCTTTAAACCCACACGCCGGTGACTCAGGGTTAGTCGGCAGAGAAGAAATTAAAATAATAAGCCCGGCGATAAAAACTCTGAGAAAAAAAGGAATTAACGTAATAGGACCTCTTCCTGCGGACTCTGCGTTCTCACCCTCAATAAAGAATAAATGCGACGCTTTGCTTTCAATGTATCACGACCAGGGAATGATACCGGCAAAAATAAAGGGCATGGACAGCCTTGTTAACATAACTCTGGGGCTTCCCATAATAAGAACGTCTCCCGGGCACGGAGTGGCATACGACATTGTCGGGAAAAACACAGCGTCGGCGGATTCAATGATAAAGGCCGTAAACCAGGCGATAGAAATGGTGCTGGCGCAAAGACTCTGATGAAAACAAGAGATATCGTTGTAACGAACGCAAGGGAACATAATCTAAAAAATATAAACATAACTATTCCCAGAAGATCGCTAACTGTTATTACAGGGATATCTGGCTCGGGAAAATCGTCATTAGCGTTTGATACGATTTATGCAGAGGGCAACAGGCGATACGTTGAATCGCTATCCACATACGCCAGACAATTCATAGACGTAATAAGAAAACCTGATGTTGAAAATATAGAGGGGTTGTCCCCGGTGCTCGCCATAAACCAACGCACCATAACCCATAACCCTCGCTCTACTGTGGGCACAATGACCGACGTTTATGATTACCTAAGGCTTCTCTACGCAAAAATTGGCGTGCCTTATTGTTATCAATGCGGAAAACCAATACAACCTAAGACCGTGGACGAGATAGTAAAGGATTACACTTCTCTAGACGAGGGAGCAAAATTATTGATCTTCTCGCCGATAGTAAGAGGGAAAAAAGGAGAATACTCGTCGTTATTACAAAAACTAAGGGCAGAGGGGTTTTCAAAAGCTTTTATCGACGGCAAGCTACACAGTTTGGAAGAGAACATAAAACTTGACAAGAACAAGATCCACGAAATAGACCTGTTGGTGGACAAGATAGTAATAAATAAGAATGTGGCAAACAGATTATCCGAATCCATTTCCCTGGCTATAAGGCTTTCCGGAGGGTTCTTAAAGACCAAAATAGACAATAACGAAGCAGTAATAATAAGCGATAAACATTCCTGCGTTGACTGCGGTATAAGTTACCCCGAAATAGAACCGCGCACATTTTCTTTTAACAGCCCTTACGGAGCCTGTCCCACTTGTAACGGAATAGGCACTGTTGAGAAAAAATCAGGCGACGAAGTCATCTGTCCCGAATGTAACGGCTCGAGGCTTAAAAAAGAATCTCTATCCATAAAAATAAATGAGCGCCCCATTAACGAATTAAGCACTATGAGCATAGGGTCGCTTAACGAATATCTTAAGAATTCAAGCGTGGAGGGAAATAAAAAAGTTATCGCCGACAAAATAATAAAGGAAATATTGGAAAGGCTTAACTTCATAATTGACGTTGGGCTTGGATATTTAACGCTTAACAGGACAGGATATAGCCTGTCGGGTGGCGAGGCTCAAAGGGTGCGCCTGGCAACTCAACTTGGCTCGGGGCTGACGGGAGTTCTATATGTATTGGATGAGCCAAGCATTGGGCTTCATCCACATGACAATCAGAAATTAATTAATTCGTTATTAAAACTGAAAGAAAAAGGCAACACCATAATAATTGTTGAGCACGATGAGGACACAATACGCTCAGCGGATCATTTAATAGACTTAGGACCGGGCGCAGGCGTGTACGGAGGAAAAGTGGTCGCCGAGGGTGATATCAACTCCGTAATAGCAAATCAGAAAAGTCTCACAGGTTTATATCTTTCCTCAAAATTAAAAATAGCTATTCCCATTGAAAGAAAAAAAGACTCCGGTCGTTTTCTCACAATATCCGATGTAAAAACAAATAACTTAAAGAACATTTCCGTATCTTTCCCAGTAGGACTTATGATCTCGGTCACTGGAGTTTCGGGCAGCGGAAAAAGTTCTCTTATAGAAGATAGTTTGGTTCCCGCTCTTTATTCTTTGTTCGATATTGATAACCCAGAGACTGTTCAGGACAAATATAAAATAAATGGGATCGAGCACATAGACAGGGTAATAAACATAGACCAAGCACCAATAGGACAAACGCCTCGCTCAAATCCCGCGACGTATACGGACATATTCCTTCATATAAGGAATCTTTTTGCTCAGCTACCGGATTCAAAAGCAAGAGGATACGGGTCAGGAAGATTTTCTTTTAACGTCCACGGTGGTCGCTGTGATGTTTGCCAAGGAGCAGGACTTATAAAAATAGAGATGAAATTCATGCCTGATGTCTTCGTTACATGCGACACATGTAAGGGAGCAAAATTCAATGGTGATACTCTGGAAATAAAATACAAAGGCAAGAACATATCCGAGATATTAAATATGACCGTAGAAGAAGGAATGTTATTCTTTAAGAACATAAGCTACATCCATCACAAATTAAAAACGCTTCACGACGTTGGGCTTGGATATATAAAACTCGGACAATCCTCTGTTACACTTTCGGGTGGGGAGGCTCAAAGGATAAAACTATCAAAAGAGCTGGTTAAAAGAACGAACGGAAAAAATCTTTACATACTTGATGAGCCAACAACTGGGCTCCATTTTGACGACGTAAAAAAACTTATCGCGGTGCTTCATAGATTAAGAGATCAGGGCAACACAATAGTGGTTATTGAACATAATATGGAAGTTATAAAAACATCGGATTATGTAATTGACTTAGGGCCCGAAGGAGGTGAAGCTGGTGGATATGTGGTCGCCACAGGGACGCCGGAACAAGTAGCCGCGAACCCTTTGTCAAAGACCGGCGAGTGTTTGAAGAAAAAAATAAGTGGAGTTTTAAATGAGCGACATAATTAAAGTTATCATACTTGGTATAGTTCAGGGGCTTACGGAATTCATCCCCGTATCGTCCACGGGGCATTTAGTAATTACAGGAGAGATGCTGCAATTCAGCGGCGAATTCTCTAAGACCTTTGATATCGCCATACAGCTTGGATCAATAATGGCGGTCGTAATAATATATAAAGATAATTTTAGAGAATACATAAGATTAAAACCGAACATAAAAATTTTCCCAAACATTTTTCATATCGCCGTAACGCTCCTACCGGTATTGATTATCGGGTACGTATTCCGCGATTTTATAAGACATTATCTATTCAGCCCCGTAACAGTGGCGTTCGGTCTTATAGTAGGAAGCATCATAATGATATTTGCCGACTACTATCAACGCAGTTTAAAATTAGACGACAATATCGGATACAAAAGATCTTTCCTTGTCGGGCTTTTCCAATGTTTTTCTTTATGGCCCGGGATAAGCCGTTCAGGTATTACAATATCCGGCGGTATATTTTCAGGCATGGGACATAAAAAAGCGTCCATGTACTCTTTTATCTGCGCTGTACCTGTGATGCTTATAGCAACAGGATACGAGCTTTTTAAAACCAACGCTCAATTAAACTCACATGAGGTTATGCTGATTGCTATAGGTTTTGTTGTTTCATTCCTTGTGGGCTGGGCATCCATACTGTTCCTTTTAAAGTTAATATCAAAAATTAAACTTACGCCATTCGCAATATACAGAATAATACTTGCTATAATAATCCTGAGTTCCTATATGGGATCAAAGTCCGCGTAATTGACTATATGGTCAAAGTGACCATCTCGGCTTTTACGCCTTTTAAGAGGTTAAGTTTTCGGGTCATTTCTTTGTTCTTGTCTTTGTCGCCGACAACATCAAGGACCATAAGACCATAGTTAGAGCAATTATCAAGAACGCCATCGTGGATACCGAGCCTTGTTTTTATTGTGCAGCCCCAATCTGTAAGTATTTTCTGAACCTGTATGGCAGTTTCCTTTCTTTCGCTCACAAGAACCAATAAAACTGTTTTTTCCATTATTTCCTCCTAGAATCTCCCGTCTATTTTATTAGCGCAGAACGGGCATTTGCCTTTTAAGGATTCAAGGCTGCTTTCTTTCGCGCTGACCGTAAAACCTATTCTTTCTATCACATCTTTGCCGCAAGATGAACATTTTGTCGCGGAAAAGTTGTTATCAAGAACGTTGCCCATATAAACATATTTTAAGCCGGCAGCTTTTCCTATCTCGTAACAGTCCGTTAAAGTTTTCATTTCTGTTTCTTTGGCGTTCGCCATTTTGTGATGAGGAAAGAACTTGCTAATATGCCACGGAGTTCCCACATCTAGATTCGCGATAAATCTAGCGATATCTTCCTGTTCATCCATTGAGTCATTAACGCCGTTTATTATCAGTGTTGTTACTTCCAGCCAAGAGTTGCTCTTTGAGATTATCTCAAGATTCTCAAGCACCGAGTCAAGTTTGCCGCCTATAACGTTCTCGTACGTAGGATGCCTGAAACTTTTTAGATCAACATTAAAGGCATCCATGAACTTTAATAGATCTTTCAGAGGTTTTGTTTCTATGAACCCGTTCGTTACCATAACGTTCTTTATGTTCTCGTTCCTGGCAAGTATGCATGTCTCCAACATGAATTCATAAAATATCGTAGGCTCAGTATATGTATAAGAGATGATGTCAACGTTCTTTGCTTTAGCGACTTTAATTATGTCCTCTGGCAAAAGATCCTCGCCCTTTATGTCCCTTGAAGGATCGGTTACTTGAGAGATGGAGCTATTCTGGCAGAAATCACATTTAAAATTACAGCCCTGCATAGCAAGAGATAACGTCTTGCTGCCCGGATAAAAATGATAAAGAGGTTTTTTCTCTATGGGGTCTATCATGAGGGAAACTATCTTACCGTAATTCAGCGAGTATAACTTGCCGTCTATGTTGCGCCTTACCTTACATATTCCAAGCCCTGAATCCGGTATAACGCAATTATGCGGACATAGTTCGCATTTTATTTTTTTATCGGTGAGTTCGCTGTAAAACATTGCGTTCTTCTTATCCATTTATCACCCCTTGGTATTATCATATCACTTTTTCTGCATTACGTAAAAATACTCCTGATTCCCGGACGGCCCTTTAAGTTCAGACGGAACGACCTTTAGCACCGTAAGACCATTGGATCCAAAAAAGAGTTTCATGTCACTAAGTAGAGCATCTATTACGTTTTGATCCCTGACAACGCCGCCTTTTTCTACGTTTTCCCTATCAACCTCGAACTGAGGCTTAACAAGAGTTATAACGCAGCCTTGTTTTTTTATATATGGAGTAACCGAGTTAACCACAAGTTTTAGCGATATAAAACTTAAGTCAAAAACAGCCAGGTCAAGAGAACCCAGCGGAATATTTTTCCTCACCACCTCATATTCTGAAAAGATCCTGGCGTTAACACCTTCCATAACAAGGACTTTAGGATCATTTTTTAGCTTGTTATCTATGAGCCCCTTTCCCACATCCACGGCGCAAACAAATGCAGCGCCTTTTTCCAAAAGAAGCTGTGTAAATCCGCCGGTGGAACATCCAATATCCGCGCATCTAAGATCTTTCACATCGAGTTCAATACTTTTAAACACCGATAAAAGTTTTTGGGCACCACGGCTCACATATGGTTTGGAATATTTAACCCTTAGACCTTTGGCCTCTATGTCAGCTTGAGTTATTTCTGAAGAGGTTTTAAGGCATTCGTCGCCTAGAAAAACGAGTTTACAATTTATAAGCGACTTTGCGTGCTCAACATTATCTACAAGGCTCATTTCGAGTAGTACCGAAACAATATTTATCTTTTGGGTTTTGTTTTTATTCAGCATACAGACAATATTTTATCGACAACACTTTTTACGTCTATTCCTGCTTTTGATCTAAGTTCAGGCTGAGTTCCGTGCCCTATGAATTCATCACCGATACCTATTCTATAAAAAGGCACCGTGCATGTTCTTTGGGCATCCGTTATAAGCTCAAGCACGGCAGAGCCGAACCCGCCAGCAAGCATATTCTCTTCCACGGTAATTATGGCGGTAGAATTCTTTAACTCGCTGAGGATAGCGGATGAATCAAGAGGCTTAATGAACCTTGAATCGTAAACACGTATTTTCGCGTCCGGTTTTTTAGAGACAACTTCCTCGGCGGCAAGGCGCGCCACATAGGAAGATATCCCGATGCCGAATATAGAAACGTGTTTTTCGCCTGCTTTATTCTCAAAAATGATCCTGCTTTTACCATGTTCTATATTCCCTATTTCATCGTTCAATTCCCACGCGGGGACACAGCCCCTTGGATAACGTATGCAGACAGGGGTTTTGTAATTTAACAACGCCGCGTTCAACATTGACCTTAGTTCTTTTGCCGACGACGGGGCCATTACAGTTAAATTAGGCACCGTCCTTAAATACGAAATATCAAAAACACCGTGATGCGTTGGGCCGTCTTCGCCCACAAGGCCGGCTCTATCCATGCACAGGACTACGTGGATATTATTTAAAGCCACGTCGTGGATTATCTGATCGTAACTTCTCTGCATGAACGTTGAGTATATCGAGACCACAGGTTTTGCTCCAGCCCTGGAAAGCCCGACCGCAAAAGTTACGGCATGTTGCTCGGCTATACCGACGTCATAAAATCTATCCGGGAAATTTTGAGAAAAATCGGAAAGACCTGTCCCCTCTTTCATGGCTGCTGTAATAGCGCAAACATTCTCATCTTTTTTCGCGATCTCCACAAGTTCTTTGCCGAATACGGACGTAAATGTCGGTAAATTAGCTGTTTTGTTCTTTTCTCCCGTTTTCGTGTCAAAGCAACTTATGCCATGAAATCCCGACGGGTCATCCTCGGCAAAAGAGTAACCTTTCCCTTTTTTGGTGACAACGTGGAATAAAAGCGGCGGTGATTTCTGGTCGCCGAAAGGAATATTCCTAAACGCCTTTATCATGACCTCAAGATCGTGCCCGTCGAACGGCCCGACATAACGGAAACCGAATGTCTCAAAGAACGCGTCGGGCGATATTAAATTTACCGCCGAGGAACGTATCTTTTTAACCATGCTTACAAGATCTATATGGAATTTCTTTTGGAAAGGGATGGATGATATAAGAGCCTTTACTTCGCTCCTCATTTTCTGATAGTAGGTGCTGTTTATAATATTCCCGCTTATAAAAGATGCCAGCGCTCCCACATTTTCGGAAATACTCATCTCGTTATCATTCAAGATCACCATGAGATTGCTTAAATTAAGATGGCCGGCGTGATTCATGGCCTCGTATGCTATACCTGACGTTATTGAACCATCGCCTATAACAGCGATAGAAAAATTATGTTCATTTATTTTGGCAAGACCGGCAGCTTCTGAAATTGACACCCCGGCGTGCCCCGCGAAGAACGGATCGTGCTTGCTCTCCGACGGTTTTGGGAACCCGCTTACACCGTTAGAAGAACGAAGCCCCGAGAGCGTTCTCCCGGTAAGAAGTTTGTGCGCGTAGGCCTGATGCCCGACGTCCCATATTATGCTGTCGGTGGGACTATTAAAAACGTAATGAAGGGCGACGGCGATCTCTACAGCACCTAAAGAAGACGCAAGGTGTCCGCCGCTTTGAGACACATCGTCCACTATTTTTTTCCTTATATCTTCACAGAGGACCTTAAGTTCCTCTATGTTCATGGACTTTAAATGTGTTAAACCTTTATACTCGTTAAGCATACAACCCCTTTTAATTCTTACGCAGCTCCTTTACAAGAGAAAATCTTTCCATCATTTTTAACGGGAATAACGCCCCTATAACGCATACCAGAATAGCCAATACAACGACCAGCAGATTAAACCACATATTGTTGCGCACAGGAAGATACGTATCATAATAAATGGCGGGCAGCGTAATAAATTTATACTTATCTAAAAGCAAACAGAATATGGTCGCCAATATGCCGCCTGTCACAGCACCTATAGCGCCCTTAATTACGGCTATATAGAGGACTACGTTACTTATATTCGCTTTTCTCAGACCCATTGATAAAAGTATGGCAAAATCCTTTTTCTTTGATTCGACCATCAGCACCAAAGACACAACGATGGAAAAACTCGCCACCAAAACTATAAAAAGAAGTGTAAGAAGCATCGCTATTCTTTCCAGCTTAAGCGAGTAGAATAATTTTCTGTTCCTGTCTTTCCATGTTTCTATCTTTATATCTTTGTAGTCTCTTAATGCATGTT
>JAZDEK010000233.1:0-2258 GCA_043808895.1 Pseudomonadota bacterium | reverse complement strand
CATGGATCTTTTCACCGGTGAAGAAGGTGATGTTTATATTAGGGCGGTGGAAGAGTTGATAAGAGTAGCGCCGCTCCAGATACCCGGCGCCTACATGCTTGCAGCCGCGCTAACCCAGCACGTAAAGTCCAACCCGGATCTAGCAGGCGGTATAGGCCTCAGGGGTGTTCTGTTGACCATAAAGATAGACAACATTAATCAAAGGTACGCTCTTGAAGCCAAAGATAAAGGCGAAAACTACGACCCTGAGAAGGTTAAACGCGATGCTATGGAGCGCGGAAAAGAGGCATATAGGAGCAGGCCGGAGTTCAAATAATTACAAGCAGCTAGATTATTAAAGACAATATTTAAGCCACTTTACTTATTATAGATGATCGTGCTAAAAAGTTTAGGCAATAAATTAAGGTCTCGGAGGGTTATTTATGAAATCGTTTTTAAAGTACGTCTTATTCTGTTTTTTGACAGTAACTTTGTCGCAGGATGTTTTTACTCAGGATGTTTCCACTTATGGCAAAGGCGCCTTACAGAAGATGTTTCAGGCGCTTCCGTACAAAGCTCCCAAAATAGAAACTGTTGGTACTCCGGTTACACAGATAACAATGGACGGAGAAACAGTTACGGTTGAATACGGCCCGGATGATTCATACTTGCAATTAAAATACCATAATGAATTCAGAGGCAGGATCGTCCCCGTTGCACAGGACCCTAAAGCTCGGATTTACATAAATATAAAGAGTGCAAAAACAGGTCATTTCCTACTCGTTGCAGAGTTTACTCCGGAAGCCGAAAAGAGCGTTAATGTGTACTCTGCGACTAAGATGTTCGACATGTCGTCTGAGGCAACATCTGCTGTGGTTATGACCGCGAATTATGACGCAAGCGGGAATATGAAGACCGTGGAAATATATGAAAAACAAGGGGCAGTAACGACCTTTTATTTTAATTCAGAAGGATTAATAGAAAGAAAACGTATTGAAGATAAACAAGGACACATGACCCATGATATGTTGCTCTACCCCACGACCGAGGATCCCTTTTTTGATAAGGGTTTTAAGGTCAAGGCGTATGCATCATCAGAGGGTAACGCCGACGCCGGCTTTTTCTACCGTTTACAGGGCTACAATGGAAACGTATTTACCGTCAGTAGTGTTTATGGGCAAGTAGCAGCAGGCAAAAGATACGATCCGCACACTTATGGTTACGATATGGATTGGGATGACGGAAACAAACCAATCTATAGAGTTAGGGTGCCTAATGGTTTCTCCGCCGGATCTACCATCTATGAATACATGGAATACTACAAAGACAATATCGAACAGGGTATCAGCCTAGCTAAAGATTCTCCCAATGTCGATGAGGCCAAAAAGCTTTTTAACACTGGAAGACAGAAGTATATTAACAGCCTTTATGAAGAGGCTGTTCGCTACTTAACATCCGTTATAGACCTATGTCCCTCGTACATACCTTCTTATATCTGGCGCGCAAGAGCGTACAAAAATAAGGGGGAGTATCGAAAAGCGCTGGATGATCTTAACAAGGTGTCTGAGTTATATAACGTAAGAAGTATATCTGATGGAGAGTTTATTGCGCCCATTTACTATGAGAAAGGACTTGTAAAAAATCTTATGGGATACTACGACGGTGCGATAGAAGATCTTAATAAAGCAGCCACTCTGGTCGATCAAAAATCCGATATCGAAAGCGAAATAAATTATGAGCTGGGGATTGCTTCCAGTAGGAACGGGAACCTGTTGGCGGCAAGGATATATTTCTCAAATTCCATAAACATGGATAAAAAAGCCGGGCGCCTAATAAATTACAGGGCTCATTACGAAAGAGGACTTGTATACATGAACTCCAAGGGCACGACACACGAAGTGGATCTTCTTGATAAGGCCGCGGCAGACTTTGCCGAGGTAGTTAGATTAAAAACTTCTGAAAATGTGGAAGTTGACCCTATTGTGCTTTACACGTGTTACAACAACCTTGGTAACATCTACGCTGCTAAGCAGGAGTACGAAAAGTCCGTTGAGTACTACAGCGAAGCAATAAAGTTGGATCCGGACCACTCCGCTGCTTATTATGGCCGTGCCGCAACATACAGGTTAATGGAGAAAATGGATCTGGCTGCCATAGACGTTAACGAAGCAGCAGCGCTGGACGATTTTTCAGAACCGGGAACAAAAGACGTTATCGTTAAAAATTATACGAACTTTGAGACACTGTCCCCCTCAAGCATAATTGAACAAATACCAAAT
>JAZDEK010000232.1:0-6501 GCA_043808895.1 Pseudomonadota bacterium | reverse complement strand
TTCGATTACTGAGTAATGGAGGAAAGCTATGTCGGAGACAAAGGTAATTGGTGTCATCGGCGGAAGCGGGCTTTACGATATGGACGGCCTTAGGGACGTTGAAGAGATAAACATTGAAACGCCTTTTGGGAAGCCGTCCGACTCATTTATAAAAGGTAAGCTCAAAACCCAGTCGGGGGACATTGAGCTTGTTTTTCTTCCACGCCATGGGCGAGGGCATAGGATCAGTCCCTCGGAGATAAATTCAAGGGCGAACATATACGGCTTTAAAAAACTTGGTGCCAAGATGTTAATTTCCGTCAGCGCCGTAGGAAGTATGAAAGAAAATATAGCTCCGGGTGATATTGTTCTGGTGGATCAATTCATAGACAGAACAAAACTGGATAGAGGAAATACATTTTTTGGTAGCGGCATAGTTGGTCACGTTCCACTTGGAGACCCCACCTGTCCACTTCTAAGAGATGTGCTTAACAGAGCCGGAAAAGGTAAAGGTAAAATTCATAACGGCGGTACGTATATAGTTATAGAGGGGCCTCAATTCTCGACCAAAGCAGAATCAAAGTCGTACAGAGCTATGGGCGTGGACGTTATTGGCATGACCGCTTGCCCTGAGTATAAACTCGCGCGCGAGGCTGAAATGCATTTTGCTGTGTTGGCTCTTTCAACGGATTATGACTGTTGGAAAGAGGACGAAGCGCACGTTACAGTGGATGTTGTTATAAAAACTTTAATGAATAATGTAAGCAAGGCAAAGAGCATCATAAAAGACGCTGTGTTTACCATATCCACGGAGTGGGATAAATTCTCGGATTGCAGCTGCGAGAGCGCAATGAGGCATGCTGTAATGACAGACAGCAAAAAGATACCTAAAGAAACGTATTCCAAACTTGAACTTCTTATAGGAAAATACATTAAAAGGAGTTGAACGTGAAAAGAAAAATACTCGCTGCGGGAACTATCGCGTTCGACACACTTGAAACGCCTAATGGTAACAGAGAGAGAATAATCGGCGGGAGCGGACAACATTTCTCCATCGCCGCGACTCTTTTTACCCAGGTAGAGCTCTCCGGAATTATAGGGGCTGATTTTCCCAAAGAACATCTTGCGCTCCTTAATAAAAGAGGTGTGGGAACAGGTAACGTTAAGATAACAGATGGTAAAAGTTTTTTCTGGCACGGCAGATATAAGGGCGCAATGAACGGGGCCGAAACTCTTGAAACACAAATTAACGTCCTCGCTGAATATGACCCCGTAATGAACGCGGAAGGCAAAAAATGCGAGGTGCTTTTTGTAGCGAATTTTAGCCCCGATAAACAGTTGAAGGCTATTAACGAGGCTGAGGGCGCTAAAATAGTTATTACGGACACCATGAACTATTGGATAACGAGTGCGCTGGAAGATCTTAAGAAGGTAATGAAAAGAACGGACATATTCATAATCAACGAGCACGAGGCAAGACTTCTCACAGGCGAGACCAATATTATGAAAGCTCTACACAAGGTTATTGAAATGGGTCCTAGAACTATCGTCATAAAAAGAGGAGAGTACGGCTCATTTATTTACAGAGACGATGAAAAAATATTTTTTGCTCCGGCGTATCCGGTAAAAGATCTGGTAGATCCAACAGGCGCTGGAGATACTTTTGCAGGAGGCTTTGTTGGTTATCTTGCTGTAAGCCCTGACTACAACAATTTTAACGAGTTAAAAAAGGCCATGCTTTACGGGAGCAGCACAGCGTCTTTTGCCGTACAGGGTTTTGGGTCAGAAGGGATAATAAAAGCTACAAGAAAAGATGTTGATGCCCGTTATAACGAATTACTGTCTTCTATAAAAATAGATTAGGGGGAACTTATGTCTAAAATAAAGAACGTGATAGCGCGCGAGATACTTGATTCAAGAGGGAATCCAACGGTTGAAACGGATGTGTTAATGGATAACGGAACATGGGTACGCGCCGCTGTACCCAGCGGCGCGTCCACCGGAAGCCACGAGGCTCTGGAACTCCGCGACGGTGATAAGAAAAGATACTCCGGAAAGGGAGTAAAAAAAGCCGTTGAGAACGTAAACAAGATCATAGCTCCAAAGATAATAGGTCAGGAGCCGGACTATAAAAGAGCCGACGCTGTAATGCTGGAAATGGACGGCACAAAGAATAAATCAAAACTTGGAGCGAACGCCATACTTGCTGTCTCTTTGGGTGTCCTTAAAGCCCAGGCTTTAAATAGCGGCATGCCTCTTTGGGAATTCATAAACAAGAATGAATTTTCGGGTGTTAAGCCCAGACTTCCTGTGCCCATGATGAACGTCGTTAACGGCGGCGCGCATGCTGACAGCAACGTAGATATGCAGGAATTCATGATAGTGCCCTCGGGGTTTAACTCATTTGCGGAGATGTTAAGGGCAGGGGCGGAGGTGTTCCACTCACTTAAAAGTGTTCTTTCAAAAAATGGACTTGTAACGTCCGTTGGCGACGAGGGCGGCTTTGCGCCCAATCTCCCGAACAACGAGTCCGCTTTAAAATATATGTCCGAGGCTGTCACTAACGCCGGATATAAACTCGGAAAAGAATTATTCTTTGCTCTGGATTCGGCGGCATCTGAATTCTACTCCGACGGTAAATACGATATAGACGGGAAAAAACTCAGTTCAAAAGAGCTCGCCTCTTACTACATGGAGCTGTGTGGCAGGTATCCTATTATTTCCATAGAGGACGGTTTCGCGGAAGATGATTGGGAGGGCTGGAGGAACTTTACAGCTTCGGTGGGTAATAAGCTCCAAATAGTGGGCGACGATATCTTTGTAACGAACATCGAAAGAATTGAGCGTGGTATTAAGGAAAAAACCGCGAATTCAGTCCTTATAAAACTGAACCAGATAGGCTCTTTTACAGAGACCATCTCGGCCATAAAACTTGCATATAAGAACAATTTTACAGCCGTAATATCCCACCGCTCCGGTGAGACGGACGACACTACAATAGCCGACCTTGCCGTGGCTGCAGGCAGCGGGCAAATAAAGACCGGCTCTGTTTCCAGAATGGACAGGATAGCAAAATACAATCAGCTCTTGAGAATAGAGGAAGAGTTCCTACGTCGAGGGATAAATGAAAATTGACGCTTATGTGGACGGCTCATATCGCGAAGAAAAGGTTGGTTGGGCTTCTGTAATAGTAAAGAACGGGGAGCTCTACACCGAGCTCAGCGGCGTTGTAGACGAAAAAGAAGTAATGGGCACGCGCCAGGTGGCCGGTGAGCTTAAGGCTGTGGAAGAAACACTCCTCTGGTGCAGGGGAGAAAAAATTAAAGAGATATATCTTCACTACGACTATGCCGGTATCAGGGAGTGGGTGACAGGTGCGTGGAAGGCAAAGAATCCCGTCACACAAAAATATCGTGACTATGTAAGGTCTGTGGGCATTAAGATAAACTGGGTAAAGGTGAAAAGCCACAGCGGCGTAAAATACAACGATATGGCCGATGAGCTTGCTCGTACGATCATTCAAGATTAGCTTATTTCCTTTTACACCCTAACTCTTATTTTTTAGTACGCACGTAGGTTTTGGTTAATTGTTCTTGGCGAGCCGCAGCGATAAACCCCGTGCTGTTTGAGCGAGCCCAAGGGCGATGCGAGTTCACGGGGTTAGCGTAGGCGAGCCCTAGAACAATACAAAACCGAAGTCCGTACTAAAAAATAAGAGTTAGGGTGTAAAAGCAAGAAAGGATTCTTTATTGATTGTATGAGAAAGCTCTGCGTCTTAGGAATATCAGCGCCAACATTGGGAGTAGCATCATCGCGGCAGCTGAACCCGCTCCGCCTGAGCCTGTACCTGTGCTGCCATTGGTTCCTACCGTTCCGCATCCGCCCACAGAGGTATTATTTGTTTCGTTTGTTGTATTGTCGTCGTATCCTGCTCCTGCGCCGCTTGGTCCACTTGCTACAAGATATTTTATGCCCGTGATGTCGTCACTAGTTAGATCTCTTATGGTCTTGCTTGTTCTGGCGGCTGACATAGCCGCTGTTGATATATCTGAGTGCCCAAGGCCAAGAACGTGTCCAAGTTCATGAAGTGCTATGGTCTCAAGATCGTCAGAGTATGATATTCCCTTAGTTGAGCTCATTATTGCATCTGTATTCCAAGTTACAGCCTCTGCGTTGAAAACTATAAATCCATCTGACATGGATGTTCCGTCACCGTACTGTCCGCCTATCGCCACAGCGGATTTGGGGTCGAAGCCGTTTGAATCCTCTCTGAAATTTGTGCTGAACGCTATTACGTTATTACCGTCTACATCCATTGCGGTAGCTGCCTGTACGGATGCGTCCACTGTCCCATCCAGAACGTTCGTGCTCGTAGCTGTATCCCATTTACTCATTGCGGAACCAACTACCCTTTGAACTTCCTCTGAAGGAAGCCCCGAGTTGGCTGGGTTTATTTTTATGCTTACTGGGAATGACTGCCAGCGTGCTCCACCTTCGGCAACCCTGTTAAGTTTATACGAGAAAGCGTTCGAGGATAAAAGAAGCACTGCAGAGGTTGCTAAGATTATTTTCTTCATCTTGCAGCCTCCTCGTTAGCTACCTTTTCTATCTTATTCTTAAAGCTGCTTATGCTTATCTTTCTTACTTCTCCCGCGCTGAATGTTATCTCGCCATTTTCGCCCTTACGCGCGAATTCGGTATTATCGTCGGTTGTATCGTTTATCAGTTCGTTACTTGCTACATGGTACATACCCTGAGCATTTCCAATAACGTAGAACAAGCCATTAGCTGCCTGTTCGAGGCAGATAACAACATCTTCGTTCTCAACAAATTTTGGTAGCCCATCTACTTCGAGTGTTATGCCAAATACTTCGCCACCGATCTGTCTTATCGTTATTTCCTCATTCTGGAGAAGAGGGTTTTCGTCGTTCTGTTTATATATTCTTGTGGTTTTTATCGTTATATATTGGAAAGGAGTGTTGCTTTTTTCCAGCCTTGTTTCTATCTTCTGTACGTGGCCTGCAATAACGTACTCTGCTCTCTGTATGAGCTCGTCATCTGTTAGCTTTATAAGGGTTGTTGCAAAGCTGTTAGTGGCCACTAACAATAGGGCAGAAACAAATGTCCAACATACGTACCGCTTCATCTTTTTTTTCCTCTTATCTACTCTTTAGACAGTTCGTGTCCTCCCGTCGGTTAATAAAATCTAACTTTTTTTACCCTCTAGAACCCTTACGCCAAATTTCCTCATATGAGCTTATTATAACAGAAGAAAAGCTAAAAATCAAGTTTTATTTTAGAATCATATTAGCAGCTGAACTCAATATCCTCTTTTGCCTTGTAAAGTATTGATTTTAATTTGGAAACTGCACTAGAATGGATTTGGCTTGCCCTTGATTCCGAGACTCCAAGGTGATCGCCTATTTCTTTCAAATTCATTTCCTCATAATAGTACAGGGCTACCACCACTTTCTCTTTTTCGGGTAGTGTTTCTATGGCGTTCGCGATGAATCTCTTTGTGGATTCGGACTCTATCTTATTGAGGGGGTCAGAAACCTCATCGCTATATTCAAGCTCTCCGTGTGTTTTGTCATCTATGCATATAAAACAATTCGAACGCGCTTCTTTCGCCATTGTGAAGTATTCATCTTGCGATACATGGAGTTTTCTTCTCATCTCCTCGTCGCTGGGTTTGCGTCCAAGGGCTTCCTCAAGTTCACGGCTCGTTTTGTTTAAAAGCTTAATTTTATCTCTTGTTGTCCTTGAAACGGTGTCCTGATCTCTCAGGTAATCAAGCATTGCGCCCTTGATCCTATACTCCGCGTAGGTTTTAAATTGGTTGCTGTGGCTTTTATCGTATTTTTTTATAGCGTCGATAAGCCCGATAACTCCGCAGTTCATCATTTCATTAAGTTCAAGGGAGTATCTGCTTTTAGCGACGATCTTTCCCGCCAAAAATTTTATGAGTGGTGAATACTCCTGAATAATTTTGTTTTGGTTTCTCGGGATTATTTTTAGTGTACTTGGCATCCAGGACCTCCTGTCGTATACTGCTTTTACACAAGTTAGACAGGAACGGAGGCCCTGGGGGTTAGTTGATTTTAAAAATACTTTTTATATACTGATTATTACGGGTTAACCCCTAGAATTAACAGGGCTATTGTGGCGCAATAAATTGGCGCCAGGTTTTGGCTTTTACATGCTGGGAATTAGGAACGTGGGGATATCTTCTCTCTATTGCAAAAAACATTTGACTTTGTGTAACATATATGTTACACATAAGAGTGATGTATGAAATAACCCAAACATCGAATTTTAGCAAATGGTATGGGAAACAAGATGCAAGAGTAAAGGTTATCGTTGATGCTAGGTTTCAACGAGTTAAGGAAACAGGGGAATTGGGGATACCTGGGAGATAAACTTTTTGAGTTTAAATGGAAGATGGGGATTAGGGTGTATTTCGTGATCAAGGGCAATAAAATAATAATTCTTCTTAACGGGGGTAATAAAAATGATCAAAAA
>JAZDEK010000231.1:0-4893 GCA_043808895.1 Pseudomonadota bacterium | reverse complement strand
TTTATTACGAACAGAAAAACAAACTCCGAATGGAAGTCGCATCTTCCTATTCACATAATAGGGCTTTTGTTGTGTCTTACTATATTAATAATAACCTCTTACGAGAAATTTACAGAGGGCGGCTGGCTTACTTTTATAATTACAGCGTCGGTCATACTTATATGTTATCTGATACGGAAGCACTACAACAAAGTAAGAAAAGCGATCAAGAGGCTGGATGAATCCATAAATACAGCTGAGTTCCCGTCGACGCAGTACAATAATGAGCAGGTGAAACCACAGGACAGAACGGCCATTCAGCTTGTGAGCGGCTTTAACAGCCTCGGTATCCACACGCTTTTATCCCTGCTCCATAACTTCCCAGGGCTTTATAAGAATATTGTTTTTATATCGGTTTCCGCCGTGGATACTGACTCGTTCAAGGATAAGGAGTATTTAAAACAGCACGAGGAGTCCACAAAAAAAGCGTTGGAAAAATATGTTGATTATGCAAGGCGGCTCGGCGTATCGGCGACTTATAGGTACGATATTGGCACCGACGTAATTGAGCTTGTTACAAAACTCTGTATAGATGTTTCAAAAGAATTCCAGAACTCAACAATATTTGCCGGAAAACTCACCTTCCAGCAGGAAAAGTTCTATCATAAGCTTCTGCATAACGACACCTCGCTGGTTGTCCAAAAAAATCTGCAGCACTATGGGATTACGACGGTGATAATGCCTGTGCACGTTGAACTTTAAATTTTTGTGTCCGGAAAAATATCTAGTTCTTCAATATTTCCGTAAAAACTTTATTTATTGCGCGCAACATAATATACACTCTTGACCCGTGGAATATTTCTTTTTTTGCATAGAACTTTTTGCCGAACATGAACCCAAAGTAAACAGTTCCCACGGGTTTTTGTTTTGTGCCGCCGTCCGGGCCTGCAATACCTGAGATGGATATCGTGATATCCGTGTTAAATAATTTTTTTAATCCTGTGCACATTTCTTTTACAGTTTTTTCTGATACCGCGCCGTAATTATTTAATGTGTTCTGTTTTACGCCAAGGAGTTTCTTTTTTGCGTCGTCGGAGTAGGCGATGATCCCACCCATGAACACTTTGGACGCTCCAACATTTTTTACGAACTCGCCCGAAATATTACCGCCGGTAATGGATTCGGCAAAACTTATGGTGCGTTTTTGTTTTTTGAGTTTCTCGAGGACTAAAAGCGAAAGGTTCTTGTTTTTCATAAACAGTCCCAATTCTAAGTTATCAGACGTTCTGTGGCAACCATCTAAATTAACGCCAGTTGACTATAATGTTTAAGAGATGAACAATTGTTATTATAGAGACTCTGTCTGGTTTTCGTACAATTATGTATGAAAACCGTACGGGTTTTAATGGTTATACAGCGTTGTAGCAGGGCATGGAACTTGTATCTCATTGTATTCAGGCAGTCGGTGACAATTTGTCACCGACTGAAATCTAAGCCTACTGACGAGGAGGAACTAAATGGACAGGAATAAAGAAATAGCGATTTACAGATCTAAGGACGGGAAAATACAACTGGAGGTCAAACTTCACGAAGATACTGTATGGCTCACACAAAAACAGATAGCGGAACTATTCGGAGTTAAAAGGCCAGCCATAACGAAACACCTCGCCAATATATTTAACTCTATGGAATTAAAGGAGAATTCAGTTAGTTCCATTTTGGAACATACTGCTTCGGACGGTAAGGTGTATAAGACCAACTATTATAATCTTGATGCGGTGATTTCTGTTGGTTACAGAGTTAATTCCAATAAAGCTACCCAGTTTCGTATATGGGCGACTAATATACTTAAACAATATCTGATTAGCGGTTACGCTCTTAACGAGAAGCGCCTAAAACATCGCGATTCAAAAATAAAAGAACTTCACGATGCGGTTAAACTGCTGTCTCACGTTATGGCTCAAAAAGAATTGAAATCAGATGAGGCGACCGGGTTGTTAAAAGTTATAACAGATTATACTTTGGCGTTAGACCTTTTAGATAGATACGACCATGAGACCGTAGAGATAGATAAAAAACATTTGTGCAAAACAAAGACAAAACCTGTAACGTATGAAGAGGCTCTGGATGCTATAAAGAAATTTGGCAGGCAATTTCGTGGTTCAGAATTATTTGGCAGGCCTAAGGATAAATCCTTTCATAGTTCCATAAATACAATTTATCAAACATTTGGAGGACGCGAGCTTTATCCAACTGTGGAGGAAAAAGCCGCACATCTTTTATATTTTGTCGTCAAGAACCACTCCTTTGTTGACGGAAATAAAAGAATAGGTGCTTTTACGTTCCTGTATTTTTTAGAGAAGAACGGTATTTTATATAAGGCCGATGGTTCAAAGATATTGGAGAACAACGCCCTTGTTGCTATAACGCTGATGATAGCAGAAAGCAAACCGCAGCACAAAGATACAATGGTTAAAATGCTTGTTAACCTTATAGACAGAAAGAACTGATATTATTTTTGATCTGTTATCTCGTGATATTCTGCGTCAATAACGTTGCTGTGTCTTTTGAATGTGCGCCTGTGTATAAAATATTTTTCGGAACTTTCTCCGCCTATAGCGAATAGCCACGCGATTATTACCAGGACTTTATTCGTGTTCCAATAACTTATAGTCGCAAGTATTGCCACCAAGAACCTCGGTACAAAAATAAAACCTAACCACCAGAATATTCCGCCGAACGCGACGCTGGAAAAAAGCAGGGTTAATCTTGGGAATAGGGTAATAAAGACCAAAAAAAGAATTCCGTGAACATCCCAAAAGTTGATGTTACCGTACTCGATATCAAAGAAGTTCATCAGTATGGTGCTCGCGCCGGTTATTAGCAGAAAAAGGATACCTATTTTTATGATGGTTCTCATATAACTGGTGCTACTTGCTCCTTTTTATGAGAATATACCCCAATAGCATTAGGGGCACCGTCATAATAAACGCCGAAATATAGGATATAACACCGCCTAAAAAAGAATCTCTTATCTGCTCGGGAAATAAAAAGACGAGAGCTATAAAATAGTGAGAAGAGATTTCGCCGATATTAATTAATATGTTTTGTGACCAAGAAATTGTTCCCTGCTCAAAAGAGTACATAACCGTAGAATAGAGATATAGGCTGGAGAACAATAATATCAGCGATAGTAGCAGGTTGCAAACGAGCAGGATAATAATTCTTTTTTTATTAAGCTTTAGAAACATTTTGCGTCCTCCTTAATTATAACCAGGTCTTTATTGTTTTTACACTCTTTCTCGCAGTCGGATGAAGCATTCGCGATTTTAACACCGATCCTATTGTTTGTATAATCCATGATCGCTTCATCACAAGGATTAGCATCTGAGAATTCGTGATAGTCGGAATAATCCAGGGCGGTGTGTTCGCCCAGCTCCCTGGTCATTAGGCAGGTCCAGTAGCAGTGACGAAAAGCATCTCCTGCTCCGTTGTGCAGTGTGTTGCAGTTGCTTGTATTGTTTTTAGAGTATAGTTCTTTCGCTTTCCTTGTTGCTTTTTTAGATATCCCATAGGCGATTACAGCTCTGTATGGATTTTTTGGTAGTTTTTTAAATTTTATCCAGAAACTTGGATTTCTTATTTGACCACAGTCCGGAATTTTGTCAGGTTCTTCTTTGACAGGGATTAATTTCGGGTTCTCAATAAATTGTACGGCCTTTTCAATATCGTCCATTTCTACTTTTTCTCTAAAGTCATATGCTGTTCCTATCTTGCATTCAGGCTGGTCTTCAAACAATGCGTCAAAGAATAAAGGAGCGGCACTATTAAAAGGATTAACTCCAAATATCGCACACTGTATGCCGAAACTATATGTGTATGGATCAAACCACCATTTTTTTGCACAAAATTCAATGTAACGCCTAATATATCCCAGGCTTCGCTTTGCACAAGGTTCGGCGTTAGGACGGTAGGCCTCCGCGAAAAGTGATAACGCGATACATTCATGTAGTTTAAGTTTATATTTCGTATTGGGTTGGTTCAGCCATCTTACGAATTCAAGCATTTTAACCAAAGAGCTGTCCACGTATCCGTCAGTTTCTAAAGGAGGGGGATCCTGCCATTTTTTGTTTTCATCACAGGGGGCAGTTTCGTAACTTAGAATACACGATATAGGTACGACAAAAACCGTAAGCCCAAAGATCAATTTTTTAAGATTTTGGAGCATAAGTGTTACATGTTAAGAAGTGGGTGATATAGGATTTGAACCTATGACCCGCTGATTAAGAGTCAACTGCTCTACCAACTGAGCTAATCACCCACACAAGTGATATTTTTTGCTATGCACGTCGATTTTTGTCAAGCGATAATTCGGCGATCCTTTAGCGAACATCACGCACAGAACATCCTGTCTTTTTAATTTTTTCCATACTACTTACGAGGACATCATCGGAAGCCGAAAAATCGAGTAGGGAGATTTTTCGGCTGAGATAATAGGCGGCTTTTTATTAGGCGAGGAGCCTAATAAAAAGAACGCCGTGTCCGATAAAATGTATTTAAGGTACTACGTTACACTAATTACTAGCCGCGTCTCTTTTTGAATACAGTATGGATACAATTATCGCTATCGTAAACACGATAACAGTTCCTATCACCCAAGGATTGTCCCTGTGGTAAGTTATCATTATTGGTGCTGCCAAAAGCGATACAAGGTTTATGACCTTGATCATCGGGTTAAGCGCGGGCCCCGCAGTATCCTTTAGAGGATCGCCAACTGTGTCGCCGACAACAGATGCCTTGTGTGGCTCTGAACCTTTGCCGCCGTACAATCCGTCCTCGATGGATTTTTTCGCATTGGCCCATGCTCCTCCAGCGTTAGCCATGAATACGGCCCACAATTGTCCGGAAAGAATG
>JAZDEK010000230.1:0-2230 GCA_043808895.1 Pseudomonadota bacterium | reverse complement strand
CGCTGCTGCTCGCCGCCCGAAAGCTGCCTGGGAAAACTATCAGCCTTGTCCGAAAGCCTTATTTTTTTCAGAATAGTTAATGTTTTCTCCTCTGCGGTTCTGGGCGACAGCCCCGCTATAAGGCACGGCATCATAACATTCTCCTTAACGCTGAAATCTTTTAAAAGATAATGGAACTGAAAAACAAAACCCAAATTCTTATTCCTGAGTTCCGAGAGATCTTTATCGCCGAGCCCATTTATATCCTGATCACAAACCAGCACCGTCCCGTCGTTAAACCTGTCCAGCCCCGTTATACAATTTAAGAACGTTGTTTTTCCACACCCTGATTCTCCCATTACAGCAACAGTCTGTTTTTCAGCGACGTTAATATCAAGCCCGCTTAACACATGCAGACTTGTTCCATCGCCCTGAGGATAGGACTTACTAAGTCCGTTCACTCTTAATACCATATATGACACCCTCCGATCTGAATTTTTTGAAAAGATATCTCAGCGGCAATATAGAGCCCAAACAAACAAAAAACAACACTATTAAGAGAACAAGCAGCATGTCAAAGAATCTGGCGTCAACGGGGATCTTGGACACAAGATACACGTCCTGCGGCAGCATTATTATGCCCCATTTTTTTATCCCGATAATGGAGATAAGCCACAGAAGTATCCCGGCTGCGTATCCCGACACTCCAAGTATCACAGCCTCTATAAAAAAGAGCCTTGTGACCCTGAACATATTAAGCCCTAGTACTTGAAGCATCCCGACTTCGTGCCGCATTTCCCTGACCAGAAGTATTAATGTAGCGACCACGTTAAAAACAGCCACAGCGATAAGGATGGAAAGTATAAAAGTTATCACCAATCTATCCAATTTTACGGATTCAAGGATACCGTAGTTTATATCTTTCCACGACCTTACTCTGGTGTCCGGCGGCATGGAGTTCTCAAGGGCGTTCACGGCGGCGTTAGTATCGTTCTCGCTTTTAAGCCTTATCCTCAGCGACGAGCCGAACGCAGCATCCGGAAAGATCCCTCTCCCTGTCTCCATGGATATGTACGCGTAACGGGAATCCATATCGTAAAGGCCGTAATCTATAATCCCGCAGATGGTCAATAGGAAAGCGCCGCTTTTCATATTTTTGCCCGAGTAAAGCATTTTTATTTTAGACCCTGTTCTTAGTCCCAAAATTTCTGCCGCCGCGACCCCTACTATCATATTATTTTTCTTCTCAAAGATACAGTTCACATCGCCGTCCTTTATGTATTTTTCAACCCGCAGCACTTCGTCGAAAGAACCTTTTTCCACGACCTCAAACGCCAGCCCCCTAACACCTTTATCCGACGATACAAGAAGTTCAAGATATCCGAACTCTTTTGAATCCGTTATTTTATCTTTTAAGATGCTGTGGATCTTTTCCTTAAGCTCGCCCGGGGCGGCGTAGGTTTGCGACACCACTATGTGGCCCGTGGAATCTGTGTATCTTTGAGAAACCATTTTAAGATACCCGCTGAACGCGGACAAAGACACCAAAAGCGCGGCGACGCTGACGGCAATAGTGGCGATAGTAAAAAATCTTGCGGCACGGTAAAAACCTCTGGGTTTTATGAACAAGAATCTCAGCGCGAGTTTTAATTCAACTAAAATATTCTTGTACATATTAGTGTCACACATTCACAACTTTTATATTTGTCGCGCCGACTATGATAACGTCGCCGGCATGGATCTCTTTTTTGTCCACGCGTCTTCCGTTAACATACGTTCCGTTCGTGGAGGAATTGTCCACAATGGTGAGTTCTCCGCCGTGTAGATAAATTGAGCAGTGGTGTTTTGAGACCTTAAGGTCATTAAGCATGATATCGCAGTTTTGTCTTCCGATCGTTAGAACACCCTCGTTGACAGCAACTTTCTCGCCACCCGTTCTATCATCACTTATTATCTCTAAAACCCATGGCATACTTTTTAGAACGAGAAGTAAAGCTTAAACTCGAACGGATGAGGCCTTGTCGCTATGGAGCTTATCTCGTCGCGTTTTATTCGTATCCAATACTTAATGAGGTCGTTGGTGAAAACATTGCCCTGAAGAAGATACGCGTTATCAGCCTCAAGAGCGTCCAGAGCGTCGTCTAAACATCTTGGCAGCAAGTCAACTTTTCTATCCAGCTTGGATAATGCTTCAACGTCGTTTATTTCCTCGCCACAGATATCTTTTGGATTTATCTTCTTTTTTATGCCG
>JAZDEK010000229.1:0-2932 GCA_043808895.1 Pseudomonadota bacterium | reverse complement strand
TTTTGGTCTCAGCGACCTGTTTAACAACACCGTCGTTATTAAAGTATCTTGATGTGGTAGTTTTCTCGTTCTGCCAGTATTTTGTTGTTTCCCACAGGTATATTTCCCCTTCCTCGTTGTAGCAGGTGAGCTCTACCAGTTTCTTGCTGACTTTCTTTTCATACATGGACATTAGTTTAAAAGTACTAGTGCCAGGGGTCGGGTTAAGTATCAGCTTTATCTCGTAACCGGATCGTTGAATGGTATATACGCTTTCTTTTTCATATTCTTGTGTGACGGGTTCATAAGTTTTTGCGTCATCGTTATAGAGTTGTACGGTCATCTTGTTCTCAGTCGGATACAGGAACGCTAACTTTATATTTTTGTTCGAGATAGGGTCGAGTATTGTAAGCTCCGATGGGCGGGCGTCGTTTGGGTTGCCGTAGGTGTACTCTAGGACTTTAGGTCCCTGCAGTGGGAGCTTGGTTTTTACAAGTTCCTTATCCTGACTGTAAAGATTTGCGGCTAAAAGAAGCATTGGAAGAGTTTTGAAAAATAGATTCATAGCGGCCCTCGCTTTGAGAATATTTTGAATGCCTCTTTTAATAACACAGTTACATATAATAAGTAAAGGTGCAAGAATGTTGCTTTTAATTTGGTAATTCCTTATGATTATAGTGGCGAGGTTTTGGCCTTACTTAAGCTTAAAAGCCTCTCTGGCGCGCTGATAGCCTTTCTCCCAGTATTCCGCCTTTATCCTTTCAGGGTCGTATTTTTCAAGCAGGCCTTTCTCGGACTTTGCGTATCTGTTGTTTATTTCATCCAACTCCATAGTGAAGCTAAGCGGCATCAGGGAGATCTGAGTTGTCGTTAACGCGTCCGGCATAGTAGCCCTATGCCTTGTATATGTAGTTAAACCTGCCGCAAGCATGTAAGCGCCTTTTATTTCTTGTGGGTCATTTTCGACGAGTTCCAACAGCGCTTTAAGGCGAATGTTGGCGTCCTTTCCGGTAAAGTAAGATATGTCCAGAGTGCCTTTTCCTGTATATTCCATAAGTTTTAGTTTTGCTTGTTTTATGATCTCCTCCGGGGGAGTTATTGTGCTTATCCCTTTTTCTTTGACGAGTTCTTGAAGCGAGGCCAACTCTTCTCCACGGTTTTTATCTTTGCTTAAGACGGTGTGCAGGTTGTAAATTATCAGCGTGCCGGCGTTCTTGTTTTCCGGCTGTTCCAAAAGCGCCCTAAGTTTTTCACAGTTGTTTTTCATGAACTCCGGGATCTTATCTATTAACTCAGGCGCTGACAGCAGACTGATCTCCGTAATTTCGTTGTCGGCAGTTTCGACTTCTTTTGGGATAAGCCCGTTATTCTGTAGCGTGTAGTACACCGACTGCGGTATGTTCGGGGCCTGGAATTTCATTTTTATCCCTGTCCATTTTTGATTGCCGGGTCTTCTGTATAAATATCTGGTCCCGTCCGATCGCACTCTTTTTATCTCAAGGATAGGGTCGTTCGGGTTACCGTCACCATAAACGTATATCGTGTGTATGATCGTAAAACCGGACTTAACAATGGCCGTGAATTTCAGTTTTACCTCTTGCTTGTGATCATAAAGTACTCCGAATGAACGTGCTATTTCGTTTATGCCAAGCCCGATGGTGTTTGTCCCTGAACTCTTTGTCTTGCCGTCGCTAAAGTAGTCATATGTTGTTCTCCTTATCTCGGCAGTTTTACTGTTCGTCTCAACTTTCTCGTAGAACTCCCTTACGCCATTTTCATCATATCTGTTCGTTTCCTCATCTACGGAGTCAGCTGTTATTTTGGAGCATATTGAGCCTGCTGTAACTTTGTTGCCGTTACCTTTTTCTGAAAGGTCGAACTTGTACGTTACCGACCACTCCAGGCCGTTACTGTCCGTTTCCCTAAGATCGAGGTAGTTATAGGTGTATTTAAATATTTCTGTCCTTTTTGCCCCATCGTTATCTATTTGCACTATGACTTTGTCGTTTTCTGAATAATCGAGATCAAGTGTAGCGAACAACGAGCCATTATTCCTGTACGTTGTTATTTTTTGTGGGAATTTATTTTCGTTATATTCTATTTCGTGCCGGAAACCGTTCTTAGGGATGGCTACTTTTTGGGCAGAAAGGCGCGTCGCCGGAATGAGTAACATAAAGATGCAAAGCTGTAATACCGCAAAAAGGCGCATTCTTTCCCCTTGGCGTAAACTCACGCAGAGTAATTTGGTGCAAGTTCTATACCATAGGCACCAATCTAATGATATTAACGGGTTACAACGCGGATACATATAATAAAAATGTATGAAAACGATACGTTGATTAAATTCTATACGGTTTTTGTGTACACTGTCCTTACAGGGTAGGTTATCTCAATATTCTTTTCACGGAACTGTTTGCTGAGTTCTTTTATGAACGCATGCCTCACGGGGAACTGATCATTAAACTCTTTTACTTTGAGGATCACGTTAAATTCAATTCCGGCTTCGCCGAATTTTGCAAATCTCACAAGCGGCTCAAAATCTTTTGCTCCTCCAACTGTATCTTGCATCACCTTTTTTGCGGTCTCTTTTGACGTTTTTTCCACAAGGTCAAGGTCCGCGTTGAAACCAACACGCAGTGGAACAAAAAGAGCGATCTCTTTATCGGTCTTGTGATAATTTGTTATCATGGCTTCCGAGATCTTGGAGTTCGGTATCGTGATCATGTTGTTATTAAGCGATCTTATCTCGGTGTAGCGCCACGTTATTTCCTCTACGGAGCCTTCCTGCCCGTTCTCTAGACTTATATATTGTCCGGGAAGAAGTTGTTTTGAGGCGATGATCTGTATCCCTGAAAAAAGATTTGATAATGTGGGCTGAAGCGCGAGCGCGAGGGCAAGGCCGCCGACTCCCAACGCTGTGATGATGGGCGTTATGGAAATATGAAGGCTGTTC
>JAZDEK010000228.1:0-7736 GCA_043808895.1 Pseudomonadota bacterium | reverse complement strand
TTATTTAGAATAGGGAATCAGTACCATGTGATATTTTTTAAATCAAGGCGTTTTAATCCTCTCAAAACCCTCGCCGTAGACCTGTGCCACATTGTTCACTATTATAAAGGCGTTAGGGTCTATCTCCTTTACGGCCTGTTTTATGCTGTATATCTGGCGGTTGCTAACTACACTGAAAATAACCCTTTTTGCCTCTCCTGTGTAGGCACCCTCGCCGTAATAAATGGTGGCTCCTTTCTCAAGCTTGTTCAGGATAACTCCCTTAAGTTCATCAGACTTGTCCGAGATGATCGTGACACCTTTGACGTGCCTTCCCCCGTCCATTATGAAATCTATTACCAAGACGCTGGCTATTACCGACGATAGGCCAAGCAGTATCGCCGTTACTCCGTACGCGAGCGAGTGATGCTGCACCCCGAAAACTATACCGGCGGAAAGTATGATAGTTGAGTCTATGATCAAGAACATTTGCCCCGCTTTCATTAAATGATAGTTGACGGCAATTTGGGCTATAACGTCGGAGCCTCCTGTTGAGCCGCGACGAGTGAACACTATCCCGACTCCCACTCCGAGTAATATTCCGCCGAATATTGCCGCCAGAAACGGAACGACCGAGCTCGTGTAATCTATTGTTGCCGGATTCTGGAGTAAATAGATGGGGATGTTCGGGAGTAGGTACGGATATATTACGCTTTTTAAAAGGTCTATCAACATCGTGGAGGCGATTATCCCGTAGACGCTTTTTATACCAAAACTCTTACCGAGAAAAATAACTCCGATGATGAGAAGCGGGATATTAAAAATTAATATAGTTGTGCCCAGAGGTATTTTGAAAGACTCATATAAAATTATACCCAGTCCCGTAAGTCCACCCGGGACTATCTTGTACGGATCCAAGAACCAAATTACAGAGAGGGCTATAAGTAAACAGCCGAGCGTTATAAAAATATAATCGCGTATAATTTCTTTTTTATTCATTGTATCTCCATTATTTTAAGTACATCAAAGTCCGCCATTGGATTTGGAAAGTGTCCTTTTTCTTTTAATATTCTGCCTGTTATTTTAACGGGGCGTGTTTGGAACTGCCCCTGTGATTTTGTTTCCCTGACCAGTTTTTTATATCCTGCCCGGGCTTTTTGTGAGACCGGCTCAAGAAGAACGTCCCGGCCAGCTACGTCAGCCCTGGGGGCACAGCCCAGTATCCTTGGCGGGCATAGTTTTATGACCACACCGTCGTAGACTTCTATATTCGACCTCGCATGCAGGAGGGTCGAGACAGTAAAAAGCATTCCAAAAAACAGCCATTTTTTATTCATACCGGCAGTTTAATCCATTTTTTGCCGCTTGACATCAAAAAGTATTGTAAATAGAATGGGTTAAGAGCTTAAGGAGTCGTTTTGGGAGGGTCGTTATGAATAGATCTGAACTTATACTTAAGTATGCAGAATACGCGGATATTCCTAAGAAAAGAGCTGAGCTTATTATCGATAGTGTTTTTGACCAGATGAAAAACGCTCTCGGCAGTGGAGATAGAATTGAACTCAGAGGTTTTGGCTCGTTCGTGAATAAAAAATATGGTTCTTATACCGGAAGAAATCCGCGCACCGGCGAAAGCATAACTGTAAAACCAAAAAGACTTCCATTCTTTAAAGTTGGAAAGGAACTTAAAGAAAAATTAGAACCAGTCAGTTAAGAAATAGATTCCCCGCCGGAGTTCTTCTCGCTTATAATTACAGCCGCAAGCATTATTCCGCCGCCGACGATAAACTTTGTCCAGTCGGCGGTTTCTCCAAAGAATATTATTGAACACAAGACCGCGATAGGGATCTTCACGTCGTTCATGACAGCCAGTGTTGATACTTTGGACTTAACAACGCCGATATTCCATAAAAAGAATCCTATCCCCGACGATATTATGCCCAGATATAAAAGCACCCAGAGCTGCTGCATCGTTATGATAGCGATGTCTCTAAATCCTCCGGAGAAGAACGTTGATAGAAGGGTAATTGCCACGGCTCCAGCGTATAAGATCGCGAACACATCCACGTTCCCGACGTCTTTATTCTCGCCCATTAACTTTTTGTAATAGAGTTGCCCTGAGGCGAAGCAAATACTTGAACACTGCGCTAAAAGGATACCGTTCACAAAATTGCCGTCCCCGAGCTTGGAGTACATGATCGTTCCGGCACCTATGATGGCTAGTACTGCTGAGATCAGCGACGTAAAATTTAAACCTTTTTTACGCGCCAGATCATTAAAAAGAGTTACATATATCGGCGTAAAAATAGTGAAGAGCGCGACCTCGTGCGCTTTTAGGAATTTGAAAGAATAAATATACGCTATGTACATGAGGCCGAACTGTACCGCCCCCACTATTAAAAGAGGGGCGCTGATCTTTTTTATCTTATTGAACTTTAAAAAAGGAAGGAACATTATTAGCGATATAAAAAGCCTTATTAACGATACAAGGCTTGGATCAAGGTTCGTGAGGTCTCCCTTGATGAGCCCGAAGGAAAAAGCCCATATGAACGATGTTATAAGAAGATAGAACATTTTATTAACCTCTTTGCATCATTATATTACTGTGTTATTAATTCGCAAAGACAATTGGAAAGACTGTGTGGAGGACCGTCATGAAAGCACTCGTAAAAAAATACCCTAAAAAAGGAATATGGTTGGATGAAGTTGCCAACCCAAAGGTCGCAGAGAACGATGTCCTTATTAAAATAAAAAAGACCGCCATATGCGGCACCGACGTACATATTTATAATTGGGAGGAATGGTCGCAAAAAACCATACCCGTTCCGATGCAGGTGGGGCATGAGTTCGTTGGCGAGATAGCTGAACTTGGAAAAGCTGTTACTGGGCTGAAAGTAGGGCAGAGGGTTTCGGGAGAAGGCCACGTTGTATGTGGGCACTGCAGGAATTGTAGAGCAGGGCAGAGACATCTTTGCATAAATACAAAAGGTATAGGCGTAAATATTCCCGGTGCGTTCGCGGAGTACTTGGCGATGCCTGCGGTAAATGTTTTTCCTATACCAAGCGAGATAACCGATGACGAAGCATCCATTTTTGATCCGTTCGGTAACGCGGTGCACACGGCACTTTCTTTTAATCTCGTCGGTGAAGATGTTCTAATTACAGGGGCTGGTCCAATAGGGATAATGGCCGGTGTTGTCGCGAAACATGTTGGCGCGAGAAAAATTGTTATTACTGACATTAACGAGTATAGATTGGACCTTGCAAAAAAATGCGGCATTGAACATTGTGTTAACGTCGGGAAAGAAAAAATAAAAGATGTGATGAAAAAAATAGGGATGACGGAAGGTTTTGATATAGGGCTTGAAATGTCTGGCAACATTCACGCGTTCAACGATATGTTGGACACATTAAGAGCGGGTGCCAAGGTGGCTCTTCTTGGGATACTGCCAAAGGACGCGGGAATAAATTGGGATAATGTGATATTCAAAGGACTGCTCGTAAAAGGAATATACGGGCGTGAGATGTTCGAGACTTGGTATAAAATGACAGCGATGCTGCAGAGCGGATTAAATATAAAACCTGTTATCACGCACAGGTTCCCCGTTGCTGAATACGAAAAAGGGTTCGAGCTTATGGCGTCGGGTAATTCAGGAAAAATAATTTTGGACTGGTTCACAATATAAGGGGAGATTAAAAACCTTTACTGGCGCGGGCAAGAGGCGTAGGTCTATTTTAAGCTATTTTAACCCACAAAAAAGCCTTGACTAAAGCGAGTCAATACGGTATAATGTTTTACGAGTACAGATGGAGCCAATGAGGGGAGGGTAACTCAAAGAAAATTAACCTTCTATGCCCTGTCAGTTGTCTTAGATTTATAAAGACGGCTTTTTTAGTGAGGTGCGTATGTGGAAAAAAAGCTTTTTAAGTTTATTCTTCATTAACTTTCTTCTGATGTTCTTTATAGCTTCTTGTGAGCTTCGCATTACAGGTCGAATTGATGCTCCAGAGTCCAACACAGGCGACAATAGCGGTGAGGAAGATAACAACAGCGGCGATGCCACGGACAACACAGAAGTGGATGTAAGTGTAGCTCCCGTCCTGGATGACCTTGTGGTCGAGGATACCGACGCGTCATCCATAGTTTTGGAACGATCTACTCTTTCTACAGCTGGTAACCCTGCGCCAACGGTGCTGGCTTATATAGGAGTCGATGGAGTAATTTCTGTAAGAGGTTCTGTTGTCAGTAATTCGGTACAAGGGCCTGTAGATATATCTTCGGAAGATCATCAGTTTAGCGATCTTGATCCATACACGAACTACCGCATTATAGTTGTTGCTCGGAACAGCAAGGGCTACTCAGTTAAAGAGATAGCTCAAAGTACGGACGGTATAGCGCCTGCTTTGAATAATCTGGTTGTCGGTAGTTTTGATTCGTCGTCGATAACCGTTCAAGAACCTACATTAACCACAGCGGGCAACCCTGCGCCCACGGTGCGTGCTTATATAGGAGTTGACGGGGCAATTTCTGCAAGTGGTTCTGCGATAAGTAGTTCGTTACAAGAGGCTGCGGATGTGTCTTCCGGGAGCCATCAGTTTAGCGGGCTTGATCCATATACGAACTATCGTATTATAGTTGTTGCTCAAAACGACCAAGGTTACTCTGTTAAACAGATAGCGCAAAGTACGGCCGGTATAGCTCCTATCTTAAACAATCTAGCGGTCGGCAGCTTTGACTCTTCATCTGTAACTCTGACGCGCCCCTCTTTCTCTACAGCCGGCAACCCAACACCGACGGTAAGCGCGTATATAGGGGTTAATGGAGTGATTTCTATAAGTGGAGCTACGGTAAGTAGTTCTGTTCAGGGACCTATAGATGTGTCTTCAGGGGACTATCAGTTTAATGGACTTAGTTCATACACGAATTATCGCGTTATAGTTGTTGCTCAAAACGACCAAGGTTATTCTGTTAAACAGATAGCGCAAAACACTGCAGGCATAGCGCCGGTTTTGAACGCCCTGGCAATTGAATATTCTGCTGTTACGACGTACCTTGCGTTGAATAGACCCACGTTTTCTACTACAGGTAACCCGACACCGACGGTAGCGGCTTATATAGGAGTCGATGGAGTAATTTCTGTGAGCGATTCTGAAGTCAGAAATTCCACGGAGGGTCCGATAGATATGTCTTTGGTAGGGAAAGAATTCTCAGGGCTTAGCAATGATACGACCTATCGCATCGTAGTAGTGGCGCGGAACATTGTCGGGTATTCAGTGAAGCAGATAACCCACACCACACCGAGTAGTGGAGGAGGCCGTGGTACTGCAGCACCGTAATCGTCGTATCCTCTATTGCCCGTACCTCTCTATAATTTCTTCTTTGGTTTTGCCTAGTATATTATATTTCTTGCCAACCTTTTTGAACGCCTCCAGTGCCTTATCAAGATGATGGATCTCATGAGCTGCGGAGAGCTGTGTACGAATTCTTGCCTGGCCATTAGGCACTACAGGGAAGAAGAAACCAATTGCGTATATGCCTTCATTAAATAGATCGCGCGAAATATCCTGCGCGAGTTTTGCGTTAAATAGCATTACAGGAACGATTGGTGTGTCACCTTCTCTGAGGACGAAACCAGCCTCTGTTAATCCCTTTCTCCAGTACGCCGCGTTCCTTTCAAGTTTGTCACGACGTTCTGTGCTCTTATTTAATATTTCAAAAACTTTTAACACGCCTTCAACAATTACCGGAGCCATTGCGTTACTGAATAAATATGGACGGGCTTTTTGACGGCACATCTCAACAAGTTCTTTTCTTCCTGAGACACATCCGCCACTAGCACCGCCTAAGGCCTTACCGAACGTGGTCGTAATTATATCCATTTTGCCGACTACGCCGCATTTTTCATGTACGCCGCGTCCTGTTTTTCCTATGAAGCCTGATGAGTGGGATTCGTCGCTGAATACCATAGCGTTATATTTCTCGCCGAGCTCAACTATCTTATCCATTTTTGCTGTGTCGCCGTCCATAGAGAAAACACCGTCGGTGATTATCATTCTGTTTCGTTTATCTTGGTGTAGTTGGAGTTTTTCTTCCAGATGTCCCATGTTGGAGTGTTTGAATGTATCGGTCTGCGCTTTACATAAACGTATACCGTCTATAATTGAGGCGTGAACCAGACGATCTGATATCATTACATCCTCGTCGGTGAGAGTGGCTTCAAAAACGCCGGCATTAGCGTCCATGCATGATGGGAAAAGTATCGTGTCCTCTGTGCCGAGGAATTTTGTGACCACTCCTTCCAATTGTCTATGTATATCCTGAGTGCCGCAGATAAATCTGACCGAAGACATTCCATAACCACGGGATTCGAGCCCATCGTGAGCGGCTTTTACTATGTCAGGGTGGCTTGAAAGCCCGAGATAATTATTCGCGCACATGTTTATGACTTTTTTTGGTGTTGCACCGGCGGGGAACTCTACCTCTATGTCAGCGCCCTGAGTTGAGTGTATAAAACGCTCACGTTTAAATAATCCTGCTGTCTCAAGATCGCCTAGAACCTTTTGATAACCCGTACGAGTTTTATCGTTGTACGCCATGAGATATCCCTCCGTTTATTTTAAGAATAAAGTTACTTTACGAATTCATTTACCAAAACGCATATCTTATTCACAGAGTCAAAAGCCTCGGGCGTGGCCTTGTCGTCTGGAATAGAGATTTTGTATTTTGTTTCAAGGAATCTTTTTAAGGAAACCATTGAGAACGAGTCAACTATTCCGCCTGATATCAAAGCCGTGTCCACAGTTACCTCTGTATCGTCGTCTATGTATTCCGCGATCACGTACTTAAGAACTACTGTTTGCATTTCGGTCATGTTATTTCTCCTTTTATTTTTTAGTCGTTTTCCAGCGTCGATATATCGCCAATGTCCTCTCCCCATTCCTTCGCGTGGAGCACTCGGCGCATTATCTTTCCGCTCCTTGTTTTTGGGAGTGAGGTAACGTACTCAACAGCCTGAGGCATTGCAAGTGGTGATAGTTTTTTTCTGATGAAGTTCATTATCTCAAGCTCCAGCTCCGGGCTTGGCTCATAACCAGGCTTAAGATTTATAAAAGCCTTAACAACTTCCATGTTAACCTCGTCGGGTTTACTAACAACCGCGGATTCAGCAACAGCGGGATGTTCAAGTAGAGCGGACTCCACCTCAAACGGACTTACAAGGTGGCCGGCGGTGTTAATAACATCGTCGTCACGTCCAATGAACCAGAAATATCCTTCTTTATCGATGCTTGATCTGTCGCCGGACAAATACCAACCATTCTTGAATTTGCCTTTATATGTTTCCTCGTTGTTCCAGTATGTACGCATCATTGATGGCCAACCGGGTTTGAACGCGATGAGCCCAATTTTTCCTGATTCTGTGTACGGTTCAAATGTTTTAGGGTCTACAACTGTGGCTGTAATGCCGGGGAAAGCTTTTCCCATTGAGCCGGGTTTTACTTTCATCCCGGGGTAATTCGCTATCATTATGCAGCCGGTCTCTGTTTGCCAGAATGTGTCGTGGAATGGTTTGCCAAATACTTTTTGTGACCACACTACTGCCTCAGGATTTAATGGTTCGCCAACGCTGGTTAAATGTACAAGTGATGAAAGATCAAATTTCTTAACGAGCTCATCACCCGCTTTCATTAATGAACGTATCGCTGTAGGCGCTGAATACCATTTTGTGACTTTATGTTTCTGGATGAATTCGTACCAT
>JAZDEK010000227.1:0-2336 GCA_043808895.1 Pseudomonadota bacterium | reverse complement strand
AATTTTATTATTTTTAAAATCACGCATTACGGATTCTTTTTCCTCGTCGCGCATTTTTCCGTGTAAAAGACCAACATTATATCCCTTAAATTCCGTACTTAAACTCTGCGCAGCGTCTTTTGCGTTCTTAAGCATAATTTTGTCGCTCTCCTCTATGAGAGGATAAATAAAATACGCCTGACGGCCGTTCTTTAATTCGTTCCGTATAAAATCATAGACCACGTTCCTTTTAGTTTCATTAGTGAGCTTTGTCACAATAGGTATTCTGCCTGCAGGTTTTTCGTCTATTATAGAAACATCCAAGTCGCCGTACAGGGTTAAAGCAAGTGTTCTTGGTATGGGAGTGGCGGTCATAACGAGCATGTCGGGAGTTCCTTTATTCACAAGACTTAGACGCTGTTCAACTCCAAATCGGTGCTGCTCGTCCACAACTATAAAGCCAAGGTTACTGAATTTTACATCTTCCTCTATTATGGCATGTGTTCCTATGACCACATTTATCTCGCCCCGCTCGATACCAAATTTTATTGCCTGTTTTTTTACCTTTGATATGGAGCTTACAAGAAGCGCCGCCTTAAAATCATTACCAAATAATTCCATAAAATTATTGTAGTGCTGTTCAGCCAGAATTTCTGTGGGGGCCATAATAGCCACCTGATATCCGTTCAGCATCGCTATTATCGCCGAATAAAAAGCCACTATGGTCTTTCCAGAGCCAACGTCGCCCTGAATAAGTCTGTTCATGGGCTCGGAAAGGCTCATGTTCTCAAGGATCTCGTTCAGGACTTTTTTTTGCGACTCGGTAAGTTTAAAAGGCAATCTTGAGTTCAGCATATCAAGCCATTCTTTTTTGACTTTAAAACTTATGCCGTTCCTCTTCTTTATTCCTCGACGACGTAGAGCAAGAGCAAGTTCAAGGACAAAAAATTCGTCGAATATAAGACGCTTCTGCCATTTATTCTTAAAATCCATTAAAAGACTTATATCTGTGTCTTCAGTTGGAAAATGGACTTTATGAAAACTTTCTGAAAGCGAGGGGAGCTTTAATCTCTCCAGAATATTCTGAGGGACAAAATCCTGCACATCTTTATGGTACGTTTCAACAGCGTTATACATTATCCTGCGGATAAGTTTTCTGCCCAACCCCTCTGTTTCAGAATATATTGGAACAATGCGTCCGTAATGGATCTTGCTCTCCGGAGTATCGCTTTCATCCACTATCTCTATATCGGGATGATGCATCTCCATTCTTCCGCTGTAAATACTTGTGGTGCCGGATACAAATGCCACAGCGTCTGGTTTAAGTGAGTTAAGCATATAGCGTTCACTAAAATTGAACCATTTACAGAAAATATGGCCCGTGCCGTCGCCCACTTTGACCGATAATATTTTTCTTCTTCCGCCCTGTACCTTTAATATATCAACATCAAGGATCTTACCCTTAAAGAGCCCGTACTCCATTGGCGCGAGCTGCGATATATTTTTTAATCTGCTTCTATCCTCGTACGCGCGAGGGAGAAAATAAAACGCGTCGCCCACGGTTTCTATGTTCTTTCTTTTCAGTAAACCGGCAATTTTAGGGCCGACACCTTTCACATACTGTATAGGAGTGTTAAATCCTTTCTTATACATAATCTATTTTTAATATCTCGTATTCTGTTTCGCCCTTTGGAGTCCTAACCGCCACGACGTCGCCCTGTTTCTTTCCTATCAACGCTCTGGCTATCGGCGACATTATTGATATCGAGCCCGCGGACACATCCGCCTCGTCTTCGCCCACTATTTGATACATTATTTTTTCGTTAGTGTCCGAGTTTTCAACTGTAACAGTGGCGCCGAAAACCACCTTATCATCCTTTATGGTGGACGGATCTATTACCTGAACACTGGATATCTTGGACGAGAGTTCCGCTATCCTTCCCTCTATAAAGCTCTGCCTCTCTTTCGCCGCGGCGTATTCCGCGTTCTCGCTGAGGTCGCCGTGAGCTCTAGCCTCTTCTATGGCCTTGATCACTATTGGGCGTTCAACGTTCGTAAGGCGTTTTAACTCCTTGACCATTTTCTCTTTGCCTTTCAGCGTCACTATATTCAAACAGCACTCTCCTTAAAAACGTATTTTGGGTTCCCTGCTATATATATGCTCAACCGGCACATGCGCGTATTCCAGCGTTTTAATTTTCATAAGAGCAAGCCGATGCATGAACGACATATGATAAGCATGCAGCATGTTCTTTATTTTCTTTATCTCTGATCTCATATAACCAAGTGTTTCCGGCGGGTGAAAGCAAAGACCGCGCGTAAATATATTCTTTTGTTTTAACGGAATAAGCCGTCCC
>JAZDEK010000226.1:0-5198 GCA_043808895.1 Pseudomonadota bacterium | reverse complement strand
AAAAGCCGCCATAGATAATATAGGACAGGCCGTGTTCCTGTGCGCTCTGACCACGATAGTAAGTTACATAACGCTCTTGATAGCAAAAAATCAAGCGCTGGTATCTTTTGCTCAGATCGCTTTGATAGGAGAATTAACCAGCTTGTTCGGCGCGTTCCTAATGCTCCCAGCTTTAATAATTCTAATGGATAAAATAAAAAAGACTACCAATAAGCCCTAACAAGACGGATCGTTGATACGATAAATATAATTATGATCCCCGTTGATATAAGGGTTGCGCCTGCTCCAACATGTTCGGCGATAAAACCTGTTACAAAGTTCCCTATCGGCATTGCTCCGCCGAACCCTATGGCGTAGACACTCATTACGCGCCCTCTATATTTATCCGCAGAGTTAACCTGTAGGATTGAATTCGACATAGTGAAGAACATAACGCCGAACACTCCGCACAGAGTCATAAAAAATGCCGCGGCATAGATGCTCTTTGAAAATCCGAAACAAACAAGCGCCGCACCCATAAGAACAGAGATAAGCATTAAAAGTTTTGGCCTTGGTCCTTTTTCCTTAAATCTTGTCGACGTTATAAGCGCTCCTATAATGGAGCCTACCCCGAAAAATGATAAAAGCATTCCAAAGCCCTGCTCTTTAAGCCTGAGCACTGTCTTTGCGAACACAGGCGTCAATACGTTAAAATTATAACCAACCATGGTGACAAAAATGATTATTAAAAGCGTTTTGAACAGCGCCGGTGTTCTATATATATATGAAAGGCCGTCTTTTATCTCGTCTATTATGCCCTGATGTTTGTCCCCGTTAGGGATCCATTTCTGCGTTACCATGAACAACGCGATGATCGTCGGGACAAAGCTGAACGCGTTTATAAAAAAGCACCACTCTATACCGATGTTCGTCATTAATACTCCGGCTATGGCCGGGCCTACAACTCTGGCAAGATTAAATATAGCTGAGTTAAGCCCAACAGCGTTGACAACATCTTGTCTGCCTACAAGCTCAATTATATAAGATTGTCCGGCCGGCATATCCACAGCGTTGGTACAGCCAAGAAGGAAAGCCAGAACAATAACATGCCAATATTCAACATAGCCCGTATAGACCAACGCAAAGAGAACAAGCGCCTGAAGCATTGAAAGAGCTTGTGTGACTATAAGTATTTTCTTCTTCGGCATTTTGTCGACAAGAGCCCCGGCAAACAGCGAGAATAAAAGTGTCGGCAAGAATTGCATAGCGCTTACTATACCGAGCTTAAACGCCGAGTTCGTAATTGTGTAGACAAGCCAGGCTTGCGCCATTATCTGCATCCACGTGCCGACCAGAGAGATGACCTGCCCCGTAAAAAGATACCTGAAATTATTGTGAGACAGCGAGGGAAAGTTCCTGTTTATCACTGCTTTTGCTCTATCAAAAATCATAGCTGGTAATATTACCACACTCCTATTTTAAAAGTATTAAGTTCTTTGTCGGTCTTCTTGGACAATTTACCGTCCGGCAAAAGTGTGTCAAGTAGTGCCCAGAACTTGGGGCTGTGGTTTTTTACAACAGTATGCGCGAGCTCGTGAAGCAGAACATAGTCTATAAGATCGTCGGGCAGCCTCATTAAATGTATATTAAAATTAAGATTGTTTTTATGCGAGCAGCTCCCCCATCTTGTTGTTATGTTCTTTAAACACACTTTGTTAAATTTAAGTGAATGTTTATTTGAAAGTCCTCGCACTCTGTACGGGATATACTCATCAGCCTCTATTCTAAAAGCTTTCTCTATTGCTTTTCTCACTTCGCTCTGAAGTTTCTCGTCCTCTGTATCCATGGATCCAGGATATTCTACTTTTATGATCCCGTTCTTTATCCTCGAACGTGGTTTATCTATTTCAGAAGGGATCACGGTTAGTCTGTGGCGTTTAGTCTCAAAATTCGTTTCGGGCGTGAATATAGTTCTCTTTTTCTGCACAGCCTCTATTTTTGAAAGTTGCGTTCGTATCCACTCGGCTTTTTTATTTATAACGGTCTCTATGTCACGATGGCTTGCGTATTTTGGCGCGCTTATTTCAAGCCCGCGAAAAGGCCTTACGTTCAAACGAATATGCCTTGAACGTTTGCTAAGTGTAACTTTAATTTCGCCAAATTCTTTTGAATACATTCTTTATGTCTGCCTTATACAAGAAGAGCGGTAAGCCGGGTTCTGTTTACGACGACCATTCCTCTAGGCCATGAATTACTCCATGGCTCAAGCGATCTACCCGCGCATCTTGGACGAGCAGCCCGTAACATGCGCCTATTTGATCTTGCTCCGCGTAGAGTTTACCGGATTTCACTACAGCACCTTGACGGCCTGTACATACTTTCTGTTGCACTGGTCCTCACCTCACGGTGGATGGGCGTTACCCACTACGCGCGCTCTGTGGAGCCCGGACTTTCCTCCTACCGAGGTAGGCGGCCGTCCGCTCTTCTTGCTATTCCTTACTTATATAAATTATGAGCCTCTGGCAAGACGGACAATGATGAACTTTGTCGCCTTTGAGGATCTCGTTGCAAAGCTGCATTGGGAGCGACATATTGCAAGCCCCGCAACGGTTCTCGTTCATTACCGCCACCCCTACGCCGCCCTTATTTGTGTAAGCTTTTCGGTATATTACCTTAATTTCGACCGGCATCTGTTCTACCATTTTTTCCCTGCTTTCGGTTATATCCGAGAGCTGGCTATCCAGCCCGACTATTTCATCTTTTACGCTGACCATGACGGTTTCGAACTCTTTTGCAGCTTTTTTGAGTTCTTCGTCCAATGTGTTAAATTCTTTCTGAACGGTATCGACCACCACTTGAGCCGCGGCTTTTTGTTCATCAAGGTTGCTGACGGTCTTTTTAAATTGATTTAATTCTTTTAGCGCCGCTTGATACTCTTTGCTATTTTTTACGGCGTTAAGTTTCATTTCTGCTTTCTCGAGTTTATCTCTTTCTGTTACTACAACGCCTTCTATGTGTTTATATTTTTTTAATTCGGTGTCGAGCTGTATTGCTTTTGATTTATTTTTTGTTTCAAGTTCGCTGAGTTTTTTTCTGGATTCCGAGAGCAACGCTGGTTTTTCTGATTTCTTTTTATTTAGGACTTTTATTTTATCGTCCATTTGTCTTATATCGTTCAATATAACATACAACGATGCGCCCATTAATCCCTCCTATGTTCTTGAATCGAGGATTGTTCTACCAGACCATCATAAATTATGCAAGCTGGTGGCTAGGGCTACATTTGGGCGCCATTTTTTAAGCAAAAACGTTATTTAGAAAGAGTAATCTTATAATTTCTAATTATTTCTTTAAAACAATCTATTAACGAAACTGCTTCTGGTTTTGCCACATCTTGTATAATCACCTTATTAAGCATCAAGTTAAACTGATCTAAATCCTCTAAGCAAAAAGATTTCATGTGGCCTAAACATTTTATTAGAGTACCATCGGGGGCGCTCTTAATCGTATTAACTTCATCAAGCTCTAAATCAACCACCCTTGTGACAGTAACCATCTTGGAGTCATAACCTCGTGATTCGTTTACAGTAAATTCAAAGCCCTTTTCCTTGCCATAAAGAACCCCTTTAAACCCTTCTCCGTCGTACGTTTGATTGGTCTTTAAATTATCACACGCCTGAGCAAAAATATTTGCGCTAAAAATTAAAGAAACTAAAAATAAAAACGAAATAAATACTTTCATGATGTTCCTCCGTTACCTATATTCTATGCAAATCTAATGCCAGCACAATAAATCAACAATTATAGTAGGTTATCGCCCCCCCCCCCTGTATAACAAAAATACACCTGTAAATCAATTACACGTTAATGTAACTACGTTGGCAAAACTCTGATAAGGCCGACTTTACGAGTATTTTTCCTTTAGACGAGGAAGACGAACCGAGGCGACCAAGGTGTAGGTAAACCTACTCCGCGGGAGCCGAGGTGAGTCTGACGAAGTATAAAGGAAAAAGACGAAGTAAAATGGGCCCACTAGGATTCGAACCTAGGACCATCCGGTTATGAGCCGGATGCTCTACCAACTGAGCTATAGGCCCCACTCTTGAGAAAGAGCTTCTGCATATATAGTAAGCTGTCGGCAAAACCGCAAGCACTTTTTGAAAGTTCAACTTATCTGTCTAGGGGGCTACTGTGCCCCTTCTATAAAGGGTTTTAATTTCTTACTGCGGCTGCGGCGTCTTAATTTCTGGAGCGCCTTTGCTTCTATTTGGCGTATTCTTTCGCGGGTGACGTCAAAGTCCTGCCCCACCTCTTCCAATGTATGGTCGCTTTCTTCCCCTATTCCAAATCTCATTATTAGAACTTTTTCTTCTTTTGGAGTCAGAGTGGCAAGTACGCGTCTTGTTTGTTCAGATAGGTTAAGATTTATTATTGCGTCTGACGGTGAAACGGCGGAAGTATCTTCTATAAAGTCGCCAAGATGTGAATCCTCTTCTTCGCCGATAGGTGTTTCAAGAGATACCGGCTCTTTTGAAATTCTAAGAACCTTTCTAACTTTATCAACAGGCATTTCCATTCTTTCTGCTATTTCTTCCGGTGTTGGTTCGCGTCCTATTTCCTGAACTAATGCACGTTGAGTACGTATAAGTTTATTTATTGTCTCTATCATGTGGACAGGGATTCTTATTGTACGAGCCTGGTCGGCGATAGCACGTGTAATGGCTTGTCGTATCCACCATGTCGCGTAGGTGCTAAACTTATATCCTCTTTTATACTCGAATTTATCGACTGCTTTCATGAGGCCGATATTTCCTTCCTGAATTAAGTCCAGGAATTGTAGGCCTCTATTCGTATATTTTTTCGCGATACTAATAACGAGCCTGAGGTTTGCTTCAACAAGTTCGTTCTTTGCTTTGTCGGCTGTTTTTTCACCCTCGATTATCTCGTGGCATAAAGTTTTAAGGGAAGGGAGCTGGATTCTTGAGTCTGCTTCCATTTTCGCAAGCACTCTTTGGTGCTCTTCTATCAGCATGCTGACTTCTTCCATGTATTGAGGCGTAATGCCGAGCTCTGTTTTATATTGAGCGGCAAGTTTTGATGTTTTCTTTAACGCGTTCTTAAGTTCGTTGAATTCTTTCACCGTCGATACTTGAACTTTTCTTAACTGCCTCTTTATCGCGAACTCGGCCTGTCGTATCTGCTGATGATAAACTTTGAAT
>JAZDEK010000225.1:0-4014 GCA_043808895.1 Pseudomonadota bacterium | reverse complement strand
TCACCAAGGACGGGAACATAAAGAAGGTCATATCGGGCGAAAAAGTAGGAACAATAGTGGGAGGCTAATTATGGTAGAAGCTATTTACAAAGATTCAAAAGATAAAATGGAAAAGGTGAACACAAACCTTAAACAGGAACTATCGAGATTGAGGACAGGACGAGCGACCCCCGCTCTTTTAGATGGTATCAGAGTGGAATATTACGGTTCTCTTACGCCACTCAATCAGGTGGCCAACATCTCTGTGCCTGACCCAAAACTTATAGTGGTACAGCCGTGGGATCAGAGCGCTATCGCTGCGATAGAAAAAGCCATCATAAAAAGCGACCTTGGGCTTAATCCTCAGAGCGATGGAAAGATAATAAGGGTGCCAATACCGGCGCTTACCGATGAGAGAAGAAAAGACCTTGTCAAGCTGGTTAAGAAACTCGGTGAGGATTCAAAGGTAACAATAAGGAACATAAGGCGCCAGGCGAACGACACCCTAAAGGCGAAAGAAAAAGATAAATCTGTCAGCGAGGATGAAAGCAGAAAAGGTCAGGAACACGTTCAGAAATTCACAGACGAATATATCTCTCAAATAGACAAAATTCTGGAAGCAAAAGAAAAAGAGATAATGCAAGGCTGATAAGGGATACCTTAGATGCAAGTTAGTAACCTAAAGTTGCCCGAAGGATTAAGGCATATTGCCGTCATAATGGACGGTAATGGTCGTTGGGCTAAGCAACGCTCAAAGGATCGTGTGTTCGGCCACAAGCAGGGCGCCAACGCGGTAAAAGCACTTGCGGAACTTTGCGCTAAACTCAAATTGGAAGTATTATCCCTTTTTGCGTTCAGCACCGAGAATTGGCAACGCCCTAAAAGAGAAGTCGATACATTAATGAAGCTCTTCGCTGAGTTCCTTAAACAGCAGAGCAAGAATATCCTGGAAAACAACATTAGGTTCATGGCCAGCGGTGAGATCACAAGGCTTCCTGATGAAGTACAAAAGCTTATCGCCGGACTTATGGAAAAAAGCTCACGCAACTCGGGGATGATACTGAATCTCGCGGTATCCTACGGCGGGCGACAGGATATCCTTCAGGCGGTCAAAAGGGTTAACACAGATATCGTTAACAAGAGGATAGAAATAGGCGACGTTGATGTCAGCACGTTCTCGAATTATCTATGGACGAATGGACTTCCTGATCCGGATCTTTTGATACGGACCAGCGGGGAGTTCCGTATGAGTAATTTTATGATATGGCAGATGGCGTACACCGAGGTATATATAACAGATGTTCTTTGGCCGGATTTTGATAAAGCTGAGCTCGCCAAGGCGCTTGAGGTTTTTGCGGGCAGAAAAAGAAAATTCGGCAGGGTGGATTAACTAATGTTAAAAAAGAGATTAACCTCTGCTCTTATCGCGATCGGACTTGTCGCCCCTCTTATAATATTTTTAGGTCCCTACGCGATATATCTGTTCACTATGATAATAGCGGCAGGCTGCCTGTATGAATACTTCACTATGATAATGCGGAAAGATTACTCGCAGGACATAAGGCTGTTCGGAATATTCGTTGGCGTTATGATCTTATTCTTCGGGATATTTTTGAGAAGGATGTACATGGGGGCTGTGGCCGGGGCCATTATGTTCTACTGCGTATATTTTCTTCTCAGGGCAAAAGATTTTACATCAGACGTCGCACCTGCGAACGGAAATCATGTTGGAAAATCCTTGATGGACCTTGCGCTTTCTATTTTCGGCATATTATTCTTTTCCGTAATGCTCGGCTATATTCCTCTCCTAAGGGATTCGTACGAGGGTCTGAAATGGATAGTGGTGCTGATGGCTGTTGTATGGCTTGGTGATACCGGCGCTTTCTTTATGGGCGGAAAATATGGAAAAACAAAACTCTATCCGCAGATAAGCCCGAATAAAACAGTAGAGGGAGCCTTGGGCGGGATGCTTTTTAGTACCGTTGCTGTGGTCATTTGCAAACTTATATTCTTCAGTTCGCTGGACTTTGTTGACTGCGTTAACATAGGGGTCATCGGTGGAGTGTTCGGACAAACAGGTGATCTTATAGAGTCCATGATAAAAAGATCCGTGGATGTAAAAGATTCGGGTGCTGTTATGCCGGGACACGGCGGATTTTTCGACAGGTTTGACGGAATAATTTTTGCGGCTCCGTTCTTCTATTTATATGTGAAGTTTTTTTTCTAAGAGTTAACAATGAAGACTATTTCTATATTAGGTTCAACTGGCTCCATAGGAACTACGACACTGGAAGTCGTAAGAAAACATTCGGATGATTTTAAGGTAAGCGCTCTCAGCGCGAATAAGAACTACGAGCTCCTGGCGCGTCAGGCCAATGAGTTTAAGCCGGCAATATTGTGCATAGGCGGAAAAGAACTTGTTGAGCCGTTGTCGCGGCTTCTTAAATATAAACCTGAAATTGTTTTTAGTGAGCAGGGTCTTATAAATATGGTCAGGAATTCCGGATGTGGTCTTGTTGTAAATGCGTTGGTGGGAGCCGCTGGGCTTTTGCCTACAATAGAGGCTGTAAAGAACTCTATAGATGTGGCACTCGCTAATAAAGAGACACTTGTTGTGGGCGGGGAACTTGTTAAAAAACTTGCCGATAAGAATAAGGTACGAATTATCCCCGTTGACAGCGAGCATAACGCGATATTCCAGTGCTTAAAGGGCAGCGAAAAAAGAAAACTGATAGATATAACACTTACGGCTTCAGGCGGGCCGTTCCTTAATTACCCTGTGGATAAATTCAGCTCTATAACTCCTGAGATGGCGCTTAATCATCCAACATGGGACATGGGTAAAAAGATAAGTATAGATTCAGCGACGATGATAAATAAAGGCCTTGAAATAATGGAAGCGCGCTGGTTGTTCGATATTCCGGTCGATATGGTGGATGTTGTAATACACCCACAGAGTATTGTTCACGGCATGGTGGAATTCTCGGACGGTTCGATTATCGCGATGCTTGCCCCGACATCAATGAGTATTCCGATCATTTATTCACTCTATTATCCGGAGCATGCGCCTTTAGCGCCTGTTCAGCCTCTAAATTTTAAAGATAAACTGACACTTGAATTCATGCATCCGGACGAAACCCGTTTTCCCGGATTAAAACTCGCGCGCGAAGTCGCAAAAAAAGGTGGTTCGTATCCGGCTGTGTTTAATGCCGCCAACGAAGTAGCTGTCGCGGCTTTTTTGGATAAGAAAATAAAATTCACAGATATAGTAGATGTAATACGCGAAACCACGGACAAGCACGAAGGCGTGCCTAACTTTGATATAGAAAAAATTATTGATATTGATAGAAAAGCAAGACTCACAACGTCTGAGATCTGTAATAAAAGGAGCAGCAAATGATCTACGCGATAGGTTTTATAGTCTTAATAGGACTGCTTGTGCTAGCGCACGAGTTCGGCCATTTCTTGATGGGAAGACTTTGCGGTGTAAGGGTGGAGATATTCTCGCTCGGGTTCGGTAAAACGCTTTTAAGAAAGAAAATAGGATATACGGAATACAGGTTATCCTTATTCCCCCTCGGTGGATATGTTAAATTCCTGGGCGACGAAAGCGAGAAAAAAGATCTTAAAAAAGTTCCAATCGAACTAAGACGTTATTCTTTTAATTATCAGAGCGTATATAAAAGGGCTTTAATAGTTTTCGGCGGTCCGTTGTTTAATTTCATACTTGCAGTCGTTCTTTTTATGTTCGTCTATTTTATAGGCGAGCCAAATGTTGCCTCTGTTATAGGATATGTGGAAAAAGACTCAGCGGCATTTAATTCCGGTCTAGTGGAAGGTGATAAAATAACCGCCGTTAATGGAAAGAAAGTGGAGCTATGGACAGAAGCGGATGAACTCATATCAAAACAAAAGGACAGGGTCGTACTTGCCGTAGTTAGGGGACAGGAAACAAGAACAGTGACCGTTCCCGTTAAGGAAATGCTCGCGCGGAGTAAATTCGGGGAACCCATACATAAAATGGGTATTGAGTAC
>JAZDEK010000224.1:0-4051 GCA_043808895.1 Pseudomonadota bacterium | reverse complement strand
AAACTGAATTCTTAAAGAAGTACCCCTACGGCCTTATCTCCGACTCCGACTATGGAATTTTAAATGAGAATGATCTAGCCGTAGCAACGTTAAATGTAACTCGTCTTACAAAATTTATAGGTCCCGGCGATCCGTCTCCGTATCCCCGTTGGCAGTGTTTTAAGACTGCGTCTATAAAAATAGTTTGCGAAAAAACCATGTACGACCCAGACTACAAAGAAGACCTAGGAATGATGACGATCTCGATAAAAGATAAAAGCATAAAAAACAATTATTATTTCAGACATGCGTATGGTTTAGAATGGTGTTTTGAATTCAAAAAAGACATTGAGGACATACTGCGCGGCGAAGAACATTTTTGTATTCTAGGCGAATTATTGTTTGCTGAAAAAGGAAAATATAGTTGGTTCTATGAAGATCTGAAAACCAAAAAAGGCTGCAAGGAATGGTTCGAGGGAACTTGTGATTATTCATTCTACGCAAAAAGCTATAACTATAAAATAATTAAATAAGAAGATCCTACTTCGCTGAATTTCTACGCATTTCCTGGTACGAGCCTTTTATCAAAGAGCTTTCATCCACTTGGAATACTTTCAATAGTTTATCTACTTTTTGGTGCTCCTCATCAAGAACGGACGTTCCAGAACATACAGCTTCCAACTCAAAAAAACAACCAAGTCCCTGTACTTCATCAAAATGCACCCTAACATTGTCGATCAGATATATGTGGCGCATTTTCTCGACTACAGTATCCATGCCAAAAATGCTTGAAAACAGTTCTTTTGTAGTTTTAGCATCATCGACCTCTATTAACGCATATAAGCTGGATTTAGCCCCTGTTTTACTTTCTCTGACATAAGGGACTAGTACCGCTCCTGACAGAGAAGATTCTCTCAATTTTAGCTTTCCGTTATTCGTTCTGAAATACGTATCTATTTGATGATCGCATCCGATATATTTGGCATTCAATTCTTCGGCTATCTTCCGGCCTTTATTAATATTCGGATAATGCGCTTTTATCTCTATGTTCTGCATTCTTTCACCAAGCCTATAACGCTAAAAATCCCCGTGCAAGTTGATTTTTGAGTACTCTACGACGGACGCCTTTTAAGGAAACCCTTGTCTGCAGGCAAGTCTAGAATTTGAAATCACAAATTGTGATTTCAAATTTGCATGTTTATTTTGCCCGTCGTATGTAGTACAATACAGATTGTTAAAAACCTGGAACGCATCAAAAAATATCCCCGGATGATGCGTAAAATTTTAAATAATTGAACAAAGAAAAATACAAGGAGGGCATACAATGCCAAAGGTCAGATCAGTTTTATATATGTTAGCGTCAGTAACAACAGTTGGATTACTATCAGTAATAATTTTATTCCTCAACTCCGACTATTCTATTCTAGGAATAAACGATTTTAAGGACGCTATAATGTCTTACGAATCCCCGGCGATAACAATTCCCGATAAAGGTGAATCGTACTATAATAAGTGGAAATGTTTCGACACAAAAAATGTAAAAATATACGAGGCTGAAATTGATTATGATGGTTGGCGCCCTATACCGCATGTAGACGCACATTCTAATACGCATTCATTCTATTTCGATCTAGACCCAGTTATATATCGGTGGAACACCAACGCCGTGTTAAAAAGCTGGAGTGCGCTAATGAACAATCAAAAGCATGTCTGTTTTTTTGCCGCTTATTTGCAAACAGATCCTGATGGAACTCAAGCGTGGTATATCAGAAAAATAAAGACCACCGCAGGATATTGGGACGAATTCGAGCCTGCTCAAGACGAAATAAACCCCTAAACCTTTTCATCCTGCCTTTTAGCTATCGAGGCTGTTAAGTGAGTGTGTTTGGTACACCGTCAAAGGTACTTGAAAAATAGTCCTTGACAAATATGTATAGATTCTGATACAAAATTGCATAAATGGAGGTCGTTTATGAAGGTTATCTTTAAGTTCTTACTCGTTTATATATTTTTTTATGTTTGCCCTTTACACGCCGATGGCGACGTTGAGATGTTAATCAGGAATAAGGTGATAGACCGCATAGACAACACGTACTACCGTCTTGATTCGGTTGACTATTCTACCAACTGGTTGGGGTTCGCATCTTCATGCAAAGGTTATGTCGACATAAAGATAGTTACTCGACCGGAACAAAGTTTTTACGATCATGTCTACAAATATGAGGATTGTTGCTTTCTACTCGAATATGCTGGATGGGGCTTAATCAATTGTGAGCTATCCGCATTTACAGCTACAGGCGAACATAATAATTGCGACGAGACAAACAATTACTGCTCAGTAAAGTGGCCCATTGACCCGCCCGGGAATATTTCTAGTTTCGTTTATTAAAAATACGCCCGGCGGGAGTCGAACCCACGACCTTCAGCTCCGGAGGCTGACGCTCTATCCAACTGAGCTACGGGCGCATCCTTTACAACAGTGACAAGATGTATCAAATGATGTATTCGTAGTCCACATGAATAAAATAGAACAAATATATAAGAGGCTGGAGAAAAGCATAACTTTTGAGCCTGTCATCAATAAACTTGCGAGAAAAAAAGCCGCTCCTTTCCAAATTCTCATAGCGACCATGGTGAGCGCCCGCACAAAAGATGAAGTCACAGAAAAAGCAGCCGGAAGGCTTTTTAGCGTCTATAAAACAGCGCGTGATCTTATAAATGGCGACATCAAAAAAATAGAGAAGTTAATTTATCCTGTCGGGTTTTATAAAACAAAAGCAAAAAACATAATCGAGATAAGCAGAAAACTCCTCGCTGAGTTTAAAGGCAGCGTTCCAAGAACAATAACGGAACTTACAACGCTGCCCGGCGTTGGACTAAAAACAGCGGCTCTTGTCATGGCGGAAGGCTTTGGAATAGATGAGATATGCGTAGACACTCATGTACACAGAATTTCAAACCGGCTTGGTTTTGTTAAAACCAAAACCCCTGAACAAACCTACACAGCGTTAAAAAAGAAATTGCCCAAAAAACTATGGAGGAGAACAAACTTTTACATGGTGAGTTACGGAAAAACCGTTTGCAAACCCATCGGGCCAAGATGCGATATTTGTACTTTAAATGAACTCTGCCCAAAGATAGGAGTGAAAAATAAGGAATAAATGGGGACGGGACAGGCGTAAGATCCAAACGCTCGAAAGGATCGAATCCTTTCTGGGGGTTATGGGGTATCGGAAAAAGCATTAAGATCCCCAAACCTGCCCCTCTTCTCCAAGTGGTTTTGATACAATAATCGTGCCAATTAAGCAACAAATAATATCAACACTTTAAGCGGTATGATATAAAACAGTATTATGACAAAAAAGGTCACAAATGACACAAATTGTGAGTTTTCAGCCGTTCAGGAACTCTGTTTTGCCGACTTAAAAGAGGTTTTGGAGATAGAAAAACAAAGTTTCAGCGACCCATGGGAACCTGCTTTTTTTGAAAGTGAACTAAAGAACAGTAATTCAATATGCCTTAAATTATGCGACGGAGAAAAATTAGTCTCATACATTATCGCGCGGACCATATTTGATGAAGTACATGTTCTTAACATAGCCACAGCGCCGTCGTATAGGAACAAGGGTGCTGCCAAAAAACTAATGGAGCACGTCATAAACAACTTATGCAGTGGAAAACTTTTGCTTTTAGAGGTAAGAGATTCTAACGAATCCGCAAGAAAATTTTATGAGGGTTTTGGGTTCAAGGAACTGTATAACAGAAAGGCATACTACGCCGACGGAGAAGACGCTGTGGTGATGATACGAACCGCGAGTAAAACAAAAGATCATAACGCTGTCGTAATAAAAATAGATGCTCTTTTAAAAAAGGGGGCGCCGCAAGATATTGTTTCAATGTGGCTTGAAGTTAAGTCGCTGGAGTTTGATGCAGGGCAATTCTTAATGTTAGAAGTTCCCGGATTTCCGCTGCGAAGGCCCTTTGTTATAGCAGATAAAGACGACGATAAAATAAGGATAATTTTCAAGCTCCGCGGCAAAGGTACAGCGGCGTTAAAAGAGATCAAACCCGG
>JAZDEK010000223.1:0-4057 GCA_043808895.1 Pseudomonadota bacterium | reverse complement strand
ATACATAGAAACTTATTATAACAGGAACAGACGGCATTCAGGGCTGGGATATAAGACACCGCAAAGCTTTGCGGAGGAGTTTAATTTAAGGGCATGTGCTTAAGTAAGAACTTGTGTCCATTTTTTTATTGCAAGATCAAACACACTTCCATCAGGACACTTAACTGTTTGTGGATAAGATGTTGAAGAAAAAAATATTGATGTGAAAATAACTAAAACGAGCTTAATAAAATCTTTCATAGTTTAATACACCCCGCGGAAGTATTCTTTAATTAATCTATTATATAGCATTATTTCTACAAAAAATCTATGTCAATAATTACGGTGTCATTATGGAAACGCTTGCCTGCAAAGGTTTAGCGGCAGTTTGACACAACCCTTTGACACCCTTGACTTTTATGGTTTAGCTATATAAAGATATTGATATGTACATCCAAAGGACTGTCAAAAACCGTGTGGAATTATCAGGCATCGCTCTTCATAGCGGACAGTACACCACTGTCTCCATTAATCCCGCTCCGGAAAATACAGGAATAATTTTTGTAAGAACGGATATCAGCACAAGGCCCGAAATAAAGGCGCTGTGGAGTAATGTTGTTGATACAGAGCTCAGTACTGTGCTTGGTATAAAAGGCGGCGCAAAGGTAGCAACAGTTGAACATCTTATATCGGCGCTGAAAGGTTTGGATATTGATAACGCTATAATTGAAGTTTCAGGACCGGAACTACCGATCCTCGACGGAAGCTCCGCCGCGTATGTTGACGCTATCCAGAACGGCGGCCCCGTGGGGCTTACAACACTGTCGTCATGCGTTGGCGAAGAGCCGGACACCATAGAGGATATTTACGAATCGTTCTTGATACAGGGCGGCTACATAGAAAAAACACCTCGTGGCAGAGTGGCTACAAAGCTTGCCTACAAACACTTTGGTCTAAAGCCCGGAACCCAAGATGGGCTTTGGTAACTATTGAGGCGGCGCTATAATTCCACCATTAACTCCGTCGTTGGGTTCTGGACGAACAGTCTTTGTAGTCGTAGTAGTCATCTCTATCGTTCTTATCTCGAAGATGATGGTGTTTTCGTCTATACCGCTGTCTATTATCGCTGCACAAGATGGTGCTCCCATTGCGTTATTGACCCTGGTCTTTACACAAGAAAGAACCATAGATCCGTTTTCGTAAGTTCCGCGCTTGCCAATATTCAACTCTAAATAATATTTGCCGCTATCTGGATCAAACACAGCTACCTGATCCTTATACTCCCTAATTATTTCTTCGTCCCTATTTCTATATTTCATGGTACCAGAAACTTTTATTGCGCCTGCATCTGGCTCTCTTCTTTCTACTACAGGGATCTCAAATTTTACTGTCTTATATTTGTCTGCAGGGGTTTCGTTCCCCGTAACGCCTGAAAAATAGCTGGAACCAGATACGCCCCCCTCGTCGAGCTTAATGTAATTCCGCTTTTGAGCAGTTGATGTGAGCTTTACAATTAAATTTGGAGCAGTATCGTATTCAGCGGGATATTTATCTGTTTTTGGATATATCCTGTATACCCCTGCCGGAGTAGAACCTTGATACAAGAAAATGGATGTTTTAAAAGTCCCATCTGTAGAGTTATAACTTATCTTGCTTTTATCTATCTCTACACTCTTGTAAAAAGCTTCTTTCTTTGAATCATTTGTATCTTTTTCATAGATATTAAAAACAAGGCGACTTGGATCTTTATCTACAGAACCGCTAATGTTAAGTAAGAGCCCTCTGTCTGTATCTTGCTGCGAGATCACAATACTTTCTGCCGGTATCTTAAGGTCAAGACTTCTGTCCCACTCCGGTTGGGCAAAAACAAGGTCCCTTCTTCCGCCTCCTTCTTCCGGCTTCTTTACAGTAAAAATACCATTGGGAATTATTGTGTATTGCTGTTTTTCCTGATCCGTAAGTGCATTGAACACATCATAGTGATTGCCGTAATAATCCAAAAAATATAGCTTTGAAAGTTTTGGATTCCCCTTCGGCATTAATTCTTGTGGTACGTATGCATAAAGCGCTCCATAGTTGGCAAAAGTGTACGCATAATATTGCTTTCCTACCTCATCCACCCACTCCCAGTAGAGAGCCTTCGCCCACGAGCCTGCTCTTGATACTGCTTCGGCGTTGTGAGAAAAACCAGTTGCAAAAGGATGTTGCTCTTTAAAAGATTCTATCAATCTCGGCAGCTCTTGTGTCATGTACTCTTTTGTTTCTGCCTCATTACCGTTTGTAGAGTTATATGACTTTTGGTCTACATCAGGATCCCAGTAGTCTGATATCTCTATGAATTTATTATATCCCCATGCAAAATCGAGCTTTCCCTGCAGATCAATAACATAGTCGTGTCTTTTCTTGCCGCTATCTTCTACATAGAAATGCTCAAGTTTATAATTTAATTCACTACAATTTTGTTTTGGATCATAGTTAAATGTACGTGAGTATTCTGATCGCTGATCTCGTGGTAAAACAATATAGATATCATCTCCTACCTTATATTTAAAAGAACCCTTTATGCCAGCTTCGTCGCTGCAACCAGGTATCCCCCATGTGGCTTCGATCTTTATATCATCAGGTGTTTCATCATCTTTAAGGTTCGTTATCTTAAGTTTGATGTATAAGTCTCTTTCTGACACCAACAACTCTACATTGGCTTTAACATCGCTTGTAAAATATGGAGGGGCGATATTGTCGTAACCGTCTGTTATGTAAACAGTGTTGTTTTCTGGTACCTTTATTTTATATTTTACTGCCGTAGTTGTTCTTATGGTTTCACTTGGATCTGACTTTGAAAAAGAAAAAACATTATCCATGAGGAATTTGTATTTATTCGGACACTCTCTAGCTGACTTAGCGTTGTCTATTATATAGGCCGCTACATGCTCTGCAAGATCTTCGTAAGTATCTCTAAGAGGATTACCGACAGGTTTAGAATAGTCTGATATATACTCGTGGAATTGTTTTTCTGTTTCAATCCATTTGCCTTGTATCGTTTTACCTTGTGACCCTAAGAGTAGCCCAAAGTGAAGAGCATGAGCTACCTCGTGTAATAAGGTTTCTCCATTATAACCAATTTCACTGTTATCATTTAATGCATCTTTTGCCAAACCTATCATTTCTTCAGCCACGTAATAATAATATGGGTAATTCTGATCATAACTTTTTATTATACTTTTAAGTGCCATCTGGCTTTTTAAAAATGATGGAAGATAATTCACATTTTTATAAATGAATAAAAGTTCTTTAATGCCCAAATTCTTATCGATACTTATATTTTTTCCTATAAGGTTATCTTCTAAATAGAGTCTAAGATTCTCATTATCGAGCAAAAATTCAAGTTCCAGATTAAGCTCTTCAAATAACTTAAAACTGAACTCTTGCTTTTCTATTTGTGTCAGGTTTATCTCTATACCATTCGCAGAGTTTTTAGTTGTTGTGATATTTTGCTTAAAAATAAGCGCACCACATATTAGATTGAATGCATCGGCGTTAAATATAAGCTCTATGTTTTTTGCGTATTTATCTACTACAACTGTAACAAGATTAGCGGAATTTATTTTTGGTGAACTACTAATAATAAATTCATATCCGTTGTATTCTTTTTTTGCTACAGTGCCCAAAAAATCGAGATATGTTCTTATATTGTCTTTGATCAGATCGTTATATGTAGCCCCATCAGCCTTATAGATGACAGAGAATACATCTGGAGAAACGATAGCGGGTTGCTGCTGTTGTGCGAGTGACAAGCTAGAGAAAAACAAGCAAGCAACAAAATAAATTCTGAGAAATCGTTTCATGCCAAATCAGCCTCCCGTATCATTCAACGCATTATTATCTTGTAGAGGAAACCAGGTTTGTACTGTTTTTCTGCCTTTCCTGTTTCATCATATTTTATTACTTGTACAAGCTGACGGTCTTCATCGTATTGCTTTTCGATTCTGCTTTGGGTCTTTCCATTTTCGTATGTTTCTTTTTTGACTAGATATTTTGGTTCAAACCATCCGTAATTTTGCCATTCTTTAGAAACGCC
>JAZDEK010000222.1:0-5991 GCA_043808895.1 Pseudomonadota bacterium | reverse complement strand
GGTTGAAAAACATTTTGCTTCAAAATCCATGCTCTTGAACGGCAACCCCGTAAAATACATTATAGATTTTTATGTCCCGTCTTTTTTAAAACTTGATCTCAGGGAAAAATTAACCACCGTGTTCCATGAACTTTATCATATCGCGCCAAAGTTCGACGGAAACTTGAGATTATTTAAAGGAAAAAGTTATAAACACGGACCGTCCATGGAACGCTACGATAAATACATGGAGTATCTGGTCGATAAATATCTCTCCAGGATAGAGAATTCCGAGGTGCTTGATTTTCTAAAGAACACAGCCGAGGAACTATTCTCAAGAACAAAAGAAACTATAATGCCCAAGCTCCCCAAGCCCGAACCGTTGCTGTACAGGGTAACCTGGAGTTAGTTCGTACGGTAGATCCTGTAATCGATGTGCGGGAAGATGTTGTCACGGCGTTCTATTTCGGCCAAGAGTCCCATATCAAGCCTATAGTTCTTTATACCGTCGTAGATCTTGTTGAATCTGTAAATGTGGTCTTTTATCCTTCTGCACGCGTACTCAACTGTGGTACCGCTGTTCATTATAAAAGGCCAGTCGGAGCTTTGTGCAAGTAAGAGCTCGCGGGATGCCTGGTTGAGCGCCCTAAATAAATTCTGGTCAGGATCGCTGTAAGAGTTGGCAAGTTCAACCATCCTGTCCGCCATCACGTGAAGATGAGGATATACCCAGTCGTTCGTTCCGTTCAACCACACCTCGTAGTAACCTTTGTTACCCCAGCTTGAGCCGGTCGGTGTTGACATCTGATTTTTTGGGTACTCGCGCAAATATTCCCAGGGCGTAATTGTTCTTACAGTGTCCTGCTGGGTTGCTATCTTTCTCAACAGATGATTTAAGAACATCGGTCCCTCGAACCACCAGTGCCCGAATAGTTCAGCGTCGTAAGGAGCAACAAGTATCGGGTTCTTCTTCATCGCGGCAAAAAGATGTTCGGTCTGTTTTTCCCTGTTGAACACAAAATTCCCGGCGTGATCTCCGGATTTAATATATGCAGCATGAGGATTGTATGGAACTTTATGATTAGTTTTTCCCGTTATTGAATGATACTTCACGCCCGTCATTTTTCTTATGCCGTCCGGATGTATGTAAGGAGCTATATAATTAAAATCCAGATCAAAACCTACGTCCCTGTAAAAGTCCCTGTACACTCCGTCGCCTGGATATCCGGTTTCTGCACTCCAGACCTGATGAGAAGATTCAGGGTCACGTCCGAACGCGGCAACGCCGCTCGGACAATAAACAGGAGCGTAAACAGCATATTTCGGACGGGAGTCGCCAAAGATAATTCCATGTGTATCGACAAAGAAATATTTTATTCCGTTATCAGCCAGGATCCTATCGAGCCCGGGATAATACGCGCACTCGCCGAGCCATATCCCTTTTGGCGCAAAGCCAAATACGTCGGTGTAATATTTCACGCCCATTTGGACCTGAGCACGAACAGCCTGTTCATTAACCTGCAAAAGAGGCAGGAACGCGTGAGTGGCAGTGCATGTTACGATCTCAAGTTTTCCAAGTTGCGCGAATTTCTTGAAAGCGTTAACAAGATTACGTCCGTATTTTTCTTCGAAAACATATCTGCAGTTTAGGAATAGATCACGATACATCATCGCCAAGTGATTATACTCGGGCTGGTATTTTGTTCTCTCAACCTCTTTATACGAAAGTTCTATGAGCTTGTTTATGTTCCTGAGGTATCTATCTTGAAGCATCGGGTCAAGGAACATAGAGACCAGCGACGGTGTAAGCGTCATTGTTATTCTGAAATCTATATTATCGTTAAGCAGAGAATCAAAAACATTTATAAGAGGGATATAGGTCTCGGTTATCGCCTCAAAGAACCAATCCTCTTCCAGAAAATGCTCATATTCGGGATGTCTTACATACGGAAGGTGCGCATGGAGCACCAGCGACAAATATCCTTTTGACATGCTTTACGGCCTTGCTTCCAGCGACGACGGAAGGAAATTACTGCCGCCCTTGCTGGACGGAAGCTTTCCAAGATCTATGAACACCTCGACCACAGGCATTTTTCCCCACGCGGAACCGCCAAGGAATATATCAAGTCCGCCTCGCATAAAGCGTTTAAATCTTTCATCCCCTAGTATTCTTCTTAAGAGCAGTAGATCATCGTCGGTGTAATCCTCAATGTCCGATATAACTTTGTTGCCGAATTCATCCACAAGCATCCAGAGTATTTTGCCCGGAGCGACCATTGTGTCGCGCGGAAAGTAAATGGCGCGTGAACGGCAGATAACGTGATACATTCCGCCCGAGTCCTTAACACCAATATCCATTAAAAGATTCCTGTCGCCCTTGTAGTGCTTTATGTACCAGGTGCCTATTCTATTAAATACCTCAACGTCCCACCATTCGTTGGCGTTGAAGCCGTTGAACTCAACATTTGTCACGTCGTAGATCCTTAAAAAGAGTTTAGACTCCCATCCAAAGCGTTCGCGGAAACTGTGTAAAGTGTCTTCACGAATTTCCCAATAAGAGAACGCGAACTTTGGATCAACAGGAAGAAGCACCACTCTATCCATATCGTAAGCAAGCGGCGGTTCCTCTGTTATGATGGGATCTTTCCAACCCTTATCGTAATGAGTGTGCGCACCGGTCTCGTATTTTGCGAACACAAGTTCATCAGTGATGCGACTTTCGATCGTCTTAAAGTCAGAAGTTCTTGCCGAGATCTTTTTGCCCGCGGTCTTTCTAACCGGAGCGATCTTTTTGATCGGAGCGGCTTTCTTGGCGACTTTTTTGATCACTATTTTTTTAGGCGCAACCTTTTTTGTCGGAGTTTTCTTGGGCGTAACCTTTTTGGGAGCAACCTTTTTAGGCGCGGCCTTTTTGGGCATAGATTTCTTCTTTTTTGGCGTGACCTTTTTAGCAACAATTTTCTTCGCTACAATTTTTTTCTTTTTAGCCATGCCGCACCCCCAAAAAGATTAGGAATTACGGGTGGAGTATATCGCTTTTAGAGGGTCTTTGGCAACAAGATTTACTTTGTACACTTTTTGACGGAAGCCATAGTACTAAAGTAGTCGGACTCCTTAAACAATCCGCCGGTTTCAATAGAGGACACGCCGATAACCGCAGAGGCATATCCCTTTTCGCTGACCTCGGAAGTAGCCTCCAAAACATCCCCTTTCATGTTGGTCATTATCCAGAGCTCACTTGTAATTTCGTCCTGTATGTTACTCTTATCTTTCCACTTTATTGTGACTTTCTTAGAACCCGTGAAGGGGTTCTCTCCCACAGTATATCCACTTGAGACAAACTGCGTGCACTTTGTTTTATCCAGCACCCATATCTCAACATCGATTATTTCCTCTCCCTGAACAGAGTATTTTAATTCAAACGGACATTTAGGTACTTCCGATAGCTTGTAATCCTTGCATGTTCCGCCTGGCCTTTCGGAACATTCATATTTTACCGTCGAAAGGATATAGTAAGAGACGACAATATCTACTTTCGTCTTACCGTCGTAGGCATAGTCCACATGGTCTATCCTGGAGATCTGCTTTTCCTGTGGCAAAGGGCACATAGGGTTAGGCTGTTGCGCCCAGATCACAGACGGTGCCATCAAAACCAATAAAATTTTTGCGAAATACTGCATGTTGTAATTTTAATGCAAGATATGTACCAAAAGATCCGCTGTTTAACCAGGCGAATTTATTAATAATTATTGGATATACACGAAAGCATCTTCTGAATAAGCGTACACATTCTAGACAATCGTATTATAGTCATACTATGGAACACAGACGCAGCCAGCTCACACATATTTCAAATATAATAAATAACAAAATGGGCAAAAGTCCGCTTTTTATTATCTTCAGGAATTGGAAAGAAATTGTGGGGCCCACAATATTTAAAATAGCATCGCCTGTAAAAATAAAAGACCAAACTCTTTTGGTCGCCGTAAAAACACACACGTGGCTTCAGGAACTTAACCTTTCAAAACATATTATGTTAAAAAAGATAACTCCGTTCGTACCTGAAATAGAAGATGTACAGTTTATTTTAAGCGGCAGGACATCACTTAGGAAGAGATGACTTTATAAATTTCTTAGCACCCTCGACGTCCGTGAAACTTCCGTCAAGCTGCGCCTCGTACGCGTTTTTTATTATTCTATTGAAAAGTGGGGACGGCGTAAGCCCCAGGGATATCAAGAAATCACCGTCCACAATAGCGTCGGGAAGTTTGCTTGTCTTTTGGAATTCTTCATATTCTTTCTTCAGGAATTCCCATATGGAAAGATCTTTATGCGACGCCATTATGTCGGCATAACAAAGTCGTAGTTCGTTCGAGAAAGTATTTTTCGCCACAAGGAGTTTTAGGCGCCCTTTTCGCATCTCGTTGGCTTTACCAAGCCTTATATGGTTCTTGATCATGTAACACACAGCGTCTATTTCTTTCTTGGAGAGCTTTAGCCTTGAAAGTATTTGCCGAGCCATTTTTTCACCTTCAACGTCGTGGCCGTTAAAACGTATCCTGTCCTTATTGTCTTTTGGAAGCATTAATGTTTTGGGTTTACCTACGTCGTGGAGCAGAACAGCCCACATTAATATGTTGTCGCGTTCGTTAAACTCTTTTGCCGCGATATCAAGAGCTATCATGGTGTGTACCCATACATCACCCTCGGGATGGAACTCAAACGGCTGAGGAATTCCTTTCATGGAAATAAGTTCGGGAATTATATTTTTAAGCACTTCTATTTCGCTTAATATGTTTATCGCGATAGATGGGCGCTGGGTCATAAGTATTTTTTCTATTTCATCGCGCAAACGTTCCGCGCTGATACCTTTCATGGGGTCCTTGATCTTAAACATAGCCTCGTAGGTATCGCGATGTATGGAAAAATTAAGCTGCGACAAAAATCTTGCGCATCTTATTATACGTAGCCTGTCCTCGCCAAAGCGCTCCATTGGGTCACCTACCGCTCTTATTATCCCGCTGTGCAGATCATCAAGCCCGCCAACGTAGTCGTAGAGCTTACTCTCTATCGGCTCCCAAAAAAGAGCGTTCATTGTAAAGTCACGCCTTAAAGCATCCTCTTCAGGGTCGGAGAACGTAACATATTCCGGACGACGCCCATCCTGATACGGGGAATCTTTTCTAAAAGTTGAGACCTCAAAATCGTCACCGTCCATATTTACAACACAAACACCGAACCTGGCGCCCACAAGATGCACTTTATCAAAAAGTTTCTGTATATCGTCGGGAGTGGCAGAAGTTGTTAAATCTATTTCTTGGGGTCTTTTACCTAAAAGAACATCCCTTACACATCCACCCACAAAAAATGCCGTGTGATTATTTTCTTTGAGCTTGTTCACTATATTAACGGCTTTTTTATAGATCTTTGGATCAAAAGCGGTGGCACCGAATTTATAACTTAAAACCTGCAGAGAGGTTTTCATATGAGTCTCCATTCCTCGTCGCTGACAGCCCAGCCTTTGTTGTCGGAATAATTAAGATACACAATAACGTTATAATCCTGAGTTTTGTTCCTGGTTGAAACGGTCTTCACAAGCATGGTCGCTGTTCGTGCCGCCCCTGTGCCGCCGATCTCAATATCCTCAAGGTCTAGTTTATATTTTTTTGAGAATTTATTGGACCTAAGCCAGCGGTTATTAACAAAGTTAAGCACCGAGGTCATTGTATCCTCCACCGGGATCGTTATGACCTTTCCGTTCACGGTTGGATAAACTTTTTTCCATCCCTGATTAACATCAGCGAGGACAAAAAGAGTTATATCGCTTTGTGATGCCTGCGACGCGAAAGTAAGATAGATTGAATTTCCTCCCTGCGGAGAGACTAGGATACTTTTCACAAAAGAGTCTTTATACGGGAACGCGTACGACGGGAAGAATTCCGTGAAATTCCTGCCGAAATCTTTGCTGACAAAATTGTCGCAGAGCAGCCAGCCCTCCTGGGTTACGGATAT
>JAZDEK010000221.1:0-4713 GCA_043808895.1 Pseudomonadota bacterium | reverse complement strand
GCCATACACTGGGCTAAAAGCATGGGTGCTTTCCTCGGTTACAGGTTTAAACACAGATTTAATGTTGGGTTAATGGTTGACTACACTAGTCTTGGTACGGCTATGTCCAGGCAGGACTCTGCCGGTTTCACAATTTATCATCCGTCCAGTACTACAGCCCTCACGGCACGGTATTATGAATTTAGCACAAACGCACATGCTCTTACACTGGCCCCCACTTTTTACTACACGATATACAACGGTGGCAGGATTACTATAGACGCAGGATTGGGCGTACTCTATGCTCCCAAGGTTAGTTACAGCCAGTATGCCGCCTATAGTACCACTTTAACGTCCACTGTGGTGGAGAATACAATATCCGGAAGCGGTGGAGCTTTTGGATTCCAACTCGCTGCTTCAACAGCTTATTACTTTACGAATTATTTGGGGATATCATTTGATATGAGTTATAAATATTTGAACGCATCCTCATTTACCGACGCCAACGGGAACCCTGTCTACTTTACATATAATAACGGACAGACCGATACTCCTCCTGCCAACATGACGACGAATTTCTCCGGAATTTATTTCGGCCTTGGTATGAGATTCGAGTTCGATATCAACGCTTCTGCGGCCGCTCCCGCTCCTGAGAAAACAGAAGCCGCTGCCGATAACTCGTGGAAAGAGAATAAAGCTCCGGAACTTAATACTGCTTGGGAAGAGGCTCCAGTCGCCGCGGCAGCGCCAGCAGACGCTGGTCCTAAAATAGATGACCTCAGGGAGATAAAAAAGCAGATACAGAGGAAATACAATGACGTAAAGACCAGCGGAACTCCCGACGCTGCGCAAAAATCGGAACGATACAAAAAACTTTATAACATAAGCTCCAAATTGGAGAAGGACTGGGATCAGTTCACCCCAGCGGCTAGAAAAGATAAGCTAGAGAAGATAAGAACGATACTCGCGAAATGAGCGATATAGAATCGTTTGCCAAAAAAATAAGAGAAAGCCTTTATGAGAGGGAACGGAGCTATCTTGGTCCTCTGGCAAAGCTTTCCTTAGATTCAGCGGGCAGGGCGCTGCACCCTATAGACGAGAAAAACGAATTTCGCCTTTGTTTCCAAAGGGACAGGGACAGGATCATTCATTCAAAAGCGTTCAGAAGGTTAAAGGGAAAAACACAGGTGTTTTTATCCCCCATAAGTGACCATTACAGAACAAGGCTCACTCATACGCTGGAAGTTTCCCAAATATCCAGAACGGTAGCCAGAGCTCTTAAACTGAATGAAGATCTTACCGAGGCTGTGGCGTTGGGACACGACCTTGGGCATACGCCCTTTGGGCATTTTGGAGAGAGAGCATTAGGCGAGATAGCGCCTGGAGGATTTCATCACGCAAGACAGAGCGAACGTATAGCGAGGCGCATGAACCTTACTTTAGAGGTTTGTGAGGGGATAGTAAAACATTCCAAAGGTAAAGGGCCTATACTCGACGACAACATGTCACGTTACAGCTCAACGCTGGAAGGGCAGGTCGTGCGTGTCGCGGATATAATAGCCTATGTTAACCACGACCTTGACGACGCTGTAAGAGCGGGCCTGCTCTCAAGGAACACTCTCCCCAAAAATGTTAATTCAGTTATAGGGCAAACTCCAAAGGAGAACATGACCGTTATGGTCTCCGATGTCATAATGGCCACCGCAACCTCCGACGGTAAAAGGATATATATGAGCGATAGGGTCTCTTCCGCTATAGATGATCTTAGAACTTTTTTATTTAAGAACGTTTACGAGGAAAAACGTGTAACGTCGGAGTTTAGCAAGGTCTATGATGTGTGCTCCCTTCTCTATAAATATTTTGTTAAGAATCCTGATAAACTCCTTAAAGAAATAGAGAGAAAAGCGTTTTATGATGATGTGGAAAAAGTGGCCGTAGATTATATTTCCGGCATGACGGACAACTACGCCTATAATTACTATTTGGGATTAAAGGGCTAGTGTGTTAAAATACTGACCATGGACAGCATATTCGACAAGCCCGTTCCCTTCTTTATTATGCTCGTGGCGGTCAATATACTCCTCATAGCGTCCCTAAGACTACTATTCATGATGGTATAAACCTTTATTTGACATTTATGGGGTTACTTATTATTATCCATTCCGTTCAGTAAAACGTCTTAAGTGGAGGTGTATTGTGAAGAAAACAGTTCTTTTAAGCATCATGTCAGTGTTGTTCGTAATGTCGTGCGGTATCAGGGAGAAAGACAAGTCCAGAGAAGTTCTCGCGGTAATTAATGGCGAGAAAATTACTCTTGGAGACGTTGAGACCAAATATCCTGATCTGGAAAAACAGCTTACAAAGATGGATGAAAACATTTTCAGATATAAAGAAATGTATCTGAACGATATGGTGGATAACAAACTCATCGAGGTCGAAGCTAAAAAGTTGAACAAACAGCCTGCCGATCTTTTAGCGCAGGAAGTTACCAGCAAGATAAAGCCGATCACCGATGAAGATATCGCAGCTTTTGCGAAAGAAAGGGGTATTACCAAGGATCAACTGTCTAAATTCAAAGACAGAATAAAAATGTATCTCGGCGGACAGAAGGAAGCAGATGTAAGGAAAGCTTATGCTGCTGAGCTTAAGAAGAAATATAACGTCGTTATGAAAATGAAGAAGCCCAAAGGCAAAAAGATTAATGTACAGATTTCTGATGATGACGCTTCAAAGGGACCAAAGAACGCGAAAGTCACAGTTGTTGAATTCTCAGACTTCCAGTGCCCATTCTGCAAAAAAGCAAGTGATAACGGCGCTCGGATAATGAAGGATTACGGCGACAAGGTTAGATTCGTATTCAGGCATTTCCCATTGAGCTTCCATGAGAACGCGCATAAGGCCGCTCAAGCTGCCGCTTGCGCAAATGAGCAGGGAAAGTTCTTCGAAATGCACGATAAGCTTTTCGAGAATAACACCGCTCTTACGGACGCGGACTTCAAAAAGTACGCAACAGAGTTAGCACTTGATGCTAAAAAGTTCGAAGATTGCCTTACAACAGGCAAATTCAAATCAAAGATCGATAAAGATCTTACGGACGGACAGAAGTACGGAATATCCGGAGCCCCTACATATTTTATTAACGGCTACATGGTAGTAGGCGCTGTTCCTTACGATGAACTGAAAAAATCCATAGATGAGGCAATGGTAGACTAAAGGAAGGCTAAAGACGGGTGAAGACCACGAGTCTTCGCTTGTCGAGCTTACTTACAGAATAGCTGATATCTTTTTCGAGTTTAAATATAAGGGAGGCTGATTCAGCCTCCCTTATATCTTGTGCGCAGTTAGGTCCTTTCATAAAAATAACTTTCCCGCCGGTGTTAACAATATTTTGAACCCTAGATAATGTTTCAGGGATCGTTTCCAGCGCCCTTGTTATAACGCTGTTAAATTTTCTTATATCGGAGTTCTTTATTATTTTGTGCGGGTAGGTGTCTATGTCCTTAAGCCCAAGCGTCTTTATGACAAGCTCCAGAAAATCCACTCTTCTTGGACGATGTTCAGCAAGTGTTACATCAAGCTCAGGTTCTGCTATCTTTATCGGGATACCCGGGAATCCGGCTCCTGTCCCTATATCAAGTAGCGGTCCTTTTATTTTAAAGAGTTTTGTTACGGCAATACAGTCTATATAATGTTTTGTAACGATAGTTTCAAATTTAAATAATCTTGTAAGATCGCTGTCTTTATTATTCTCGCGGAGCAGTTTATGAAAACGCCAAAGCTGTTCAAGTTGACGCTGGTTGAGGGATATTTTTTCTTCCTTAAGCAGCGAGTCAAGGTAATGAATGCTTGGATTTGGTTTCTTATTCATGTTAAAAGAATAATTGACTATGAAGGCGATGTCAAAGACTAGAACCCGATGTCCTTTGCGTGTTGAGTATGAAGACCAGCATCTTATGGTCGTTTTTAAACCAGCGGGAGTGTTATCCCAGGGAGATAGGACAGGGGATCCTTCCATAGTTGACTATGCGAAACAGTATCTAAGGAATTCAGGGCAAAAACAATCCGTGCAAAAGGGTGAAGAACCTTATGTCGGACTGATTCATAGAATAGATAGACCCGCAAGTGGCCTTTTACTTATCGCCAAGACCAAACGAGCCGCGGAACTATTATCAAGGCTTATGCGGAATAACAAGATACGGAAAAAATATATTGCTCTTGTTCATGGTGCGCCTGAAAATAAAAAGGGAAGATTCGAGGATTATGTCCTGGAAAAAGACGCGGACACTGTTACTAAGGTCGTAAAAAAAGAAACTGTCGGCGCAAAAAAAGCAGAGCTTGAATACGAAGTAATAAACTCAAAAGGCGGACTGTCGCTTCTTTCTGTGACTCTTATAACGGGTCGAAAACATCAGATACGCGCGCAATTCTCTCACAGAGGGATGCCGATAGTTGGTGATTTAAAATATTCAAAGTCACTTAAGGATGGCTCACCAAATAATATTCTTCTACACACAGGCGAAATCGCACTCTGCGCGAACTACATAAGTTTTCCTCATCCGCTTTTGAACGGAAAGATAATAGAGGTAAGATCTGTTATGCCTGAATGGGCGAAATAGAATTCTTGCCAAAAAAAACCGTATAAAGGCAGATACACGCGTCTAAACTTTTGTCAGGGGCTAATAGCTAGTACTGCTGTACCAACTAACAGAGAGCTAATAAAATCAGATAGTTGCT
>JAZDEK010000220.1:0-5766 GCA_043808895.1 Pseudomonadota bacterium | reverse complement strand
CTGAACACACATACTATAATGGCGCTTCCCGGCTACCAAAAGGCAGCAAATATAATAGGCATTTTTGATGATTGCCCAGGCACTGATTTTGACAGAGAAAGCGGAGATCTTTTAATACCAATTTCCAAAAAAATTGTTGTTCCTTTCAGATATAATTACTACGGTGTATTTGGGACGAAAAGTGAAACACTTCCTTGCACTTGGCACCGTTTGGTTGAGGATGGCGGAAAAGTTTATTACCTTTCTAACAGCGGAGATTTGGAATCTGTTACGTTCTGTAACCCCACGTATGATAACAAATGGTGATAGTAAATATAGGATTTACGTCGTAAATAAGTTACTCATTGAGAAATTAGGATCAGTCGTAAGATTGATCCCCAGCTTCCTTAGGCCGGCTTCGTCGCCAGGGGTCGGAATGTGGGTCATGTGCATCTCGCAGTCCCTTAGTTCTTTTAATTTCTCTATAGCCTCTTGAACCGATGGATTTGTCGCAGCGCTCATACTTAGCGCTATAAGAGTTTCACTGAGATTTAAACTTACAGCCTTGGCACCAAACACATCCGTTTTAAGATTACTGATGGAAGAAATGACCTGCGGCGATAATAGATGTATCTTGTCCGGAATTCCGGCAAGCACTTTTATGGCATTCAATATAACGCTGGATGTTGCGTGTATAAGAGGAGAATTCTTTCCGGTGATTATGGTACCGTTATTTAATTCCAGCGCCGCCCCGCAATAAACACCCTCATGGCCTTTGTTCTTATTCTCGTTCTCCTGAGCGGCTTCTCTTGCCGCTTTTACTACAACCCTGTTCTCAGGCTTAATAGCCATTTCCTCCATAAGTAGTTCCACGCGCTGTACAGTTTCTTTATTGACCATACCCATCACATACTCGCATGAATATCTAAAATATCTTCTGATAATTTCCTGCTTGGACGCCTCTCTTACTACAGCGTCATCGATAATTCCAAATCCCGCTCTATTAACACCCATGTCCGTGGGCGACTGATACATCGCTTTCCCGCCCTCTATCCTTTCAAGAATTCTTTTAAGAACCGGGAACGTTTCAACGTCCCTATTGTAGTTGATAGCGGCCTTACCGTAAGCCTCAAGATGGAACGGGTCTATCAAATTAAAATCGGCAAGGTCAGCGGTTGCAGCCTCGTACGCTACGTTAACGGGATGTTTAAGAGGAATATTCCATATCGGGAACGTTTCAAATTTTGCGTAACCGCTTTTTATCCCGCGTTTATGGTCGTGATAATATTGAGAAAGGCACGTTGCAAGTTTTCCGCTTCCGGGACCGGGGCCTGTTACAACAACGAGAGGTTTTTTTGTCTCAATATAATCGTTCGCGCCGTAACCCTGGTCGCTGACTACCAGATCTACGTCGGTGGGATAACCTTTTGTGTAACGATGTGTGTAGACCCTGATGTTCTGTCTTTCGAGTTTATTCTTGAATATGGTCGCCGCCGGCTGATTATCAAATCTCGTTATTACAACAGCCGCAATATCAATTCCACGGTCTTTGAGGTCGTCTATTAATTTCAAAGCATCAACGTCGTAGGTAATCCCAAAATCAGCCCTTATTTTTCTTCTTTCAATATCACCGGCGTAGATGCAAAGAATAATATCAGCTTTATCTTTTAATTTTTGTAAAAGCATCATTTTCACATTCGGGTCAAAACCGGGAAGGATACGCGCGGCGTGATAATCAAAAAGGAGTTTGCCGCCGAATTCAAGATAAAGTTTGTTATCGAACCTGCTCACCCTTTCAAGGATAGCGTCGGTCTGTTCCTTTAAATACTTCTCGTTGTCGAAGCCGATCTTTTTCATTTTTGCTCCCATCCACCACCAAGTGCTTTAAAGAGTTGTACCACTGCGAGCAGTTTATCGCGATCTGTTTTTACAAGATTAGTCTCAGCGGGAAACAGTTCCTGTTGTACGTCTAAAACTTCGTCGTACCTTGCGAGTCCTCTGGTGTATCTATCCAGAGCAAGCTGATTGGCTTTTCTTAAAAAATCCACAGCCTTTGCCTGTTCATCCCTGACAGTGACCAGCTTTTGCTGAAGCGTTAACGCGTTTGAAACTTCTTTTAGCGCATTCATCACCGTTTTTTCATATTGCAGTCTAACCTGTTCATAATAATATTTTGAAGCCTGATAATTCGCGGAGATCTTTCCACCATTAAAAACAGGGCCTGTTATGCTGCCGCCGACAGCCCATGAGTTTGAATAAGTTTTTAGATCAGCACTCGCTGTTCCCAAAAGTCCAGTAAGACTGAATTGAGGGAAAAAGTCAGCCTTTGCCACCCCTATTTCAGCGTTGGCGGAAATAAGATTCTGCTCAGCCTGACGGACATCCGGTCTTCTTTCAAGAAGAGCGGAAGGAAGTCCCGCGGGAGTTTCAGGAGGCATATATTGCTCGTTCAGCGACTGGCCTCTTGGTATAGGTCCGGGTGCACGGCCTAATAAAAAATTTATCTCATTTTCTTTTTCAAATATCTGATTTTCTAAATTCGGTATTGAAGCGGCAGCCTGCGCCAGTGAGGCGCCAGCACGGGAGCTTTCAAGCAGCGACGCGTCACCGCCTTTATATCTTTTTGTGAACAGATTATATGTCCCTTCAAAAGATTCCGTGGTGCGTTTTGCGATAGCAAGTTCGTTATCAAGCTCCCTCAATTCCATATAAGCCTTTGCGACCTCGGCTATTAAAAGGATGGTAACGGCACGTTGGTTCTCTATGGTCGAGAAAAATTGTGCCGTCGCGGATTCCGACGACCTTCTGACCTTTCCCCATATGTCCAATTCCCACTGCATCTGAACGTTGCTCATCATCATGTTGCCCTTACCCGTGGTCGGGAGCCCGTAACTTGTTACGCCCTTTCCGTAGTTGTCCATTCCGGAATAATTTATCTGAGGATAATAATCGGCGCGTTTAATTCTGGCCAGCTCCCTATACTGCTCTATTTTTGCCGTCGCTGCCTGTAGATCGAAGTTACTCTTTATGGCCTCATCTATAAGTTCTTTGAGCACAGGGTCTTTAAAAATATCCCACCACGGCATATCAGCCAGAGATTTTTTATCCGCCGCTGTTAGCGCTCCACGATGCTGGTCCGGAACATTTATCTTTGGACGTTTATAATCCGGACCAACGGCACAACCGTGTATAAAAATTAAACCGGCGGAAATAAAAACTATTTTCTTCATCCAACCACCTTTTCAATATTTCCGGTTCTACCTTTCTTCCTCTCAATTAAATAAAACAACGACGGCACGATAAGTATTTCAAGCACCGTCGCTATGAGCATTCCCATAATAACAGTGGTACCAAGTGAACGTCTTGCCATCGCGCCTGAACCGTCCGCGAACCACAACGGAAGACATCCAAGGATAAAAGCGAACGCCGTCATAAGAATAGGACGTAATCTTCTTTCAACACCAGATAAAGCCGCGTCCTTTGTTGAAAAGCCGTCCTTATCCACAGCGTCTTTTGCGTGCGCGACAATTAGAATGGCGTTCTTGGCCGCAAGACCTATCAACATTACAAGTCCTATCTGCGAGAAGATATCGTTAGGCATTGAACGGATAAAAAGCCCAAGCAACGCTCCAAACACAGCGATAGGAGTTCCTAAAAGAACTGAGAACGGCAGCGACCAGCTTTCATACTGTGCCGCGAGAATTAAGAATACAAATAAAAGCGAAAGACCGAACGTGAACATTACACTGCCGCCTGCTTTTTTCTCCTGATAAGTAGTACCGCCCCAGTCGTAACCCATTTCTTTAGGAAGAGTTTTCGCGGCCACATCTTCCAGCGCCGCTATAGCCTGGCCCGTACTGTAACCAGGGGCTGGGTTGGCAAAAATTTCCGCGCTCCTGAAAAGATTAAACCGGAACAAGAACTCTGGACCTGTTACCTCTTTTGTATTTACAAGAGTGGAGAGAGGGATCATGTCGCCTGTTTTATTCCTGACAAAGAATCCACCAATGTCGTCGATCTTATTTCTTGCCAAGGGTTCAGCCTGCACAAACACCTTCCACTGTCTTCCGAATTGGTTAAAGTCGTTAACGTAAGCTCCACCCATAAAGGTCTGCATAACCTGGTACAGCGACTTGATATCGATACCGAGTTTAAACACCTTGTCGCGGTCTATATCCGTATATATCTGCGGAATGTGTGATTTATAGAATGTAGAGATGCTTGAGAACTCAGGGCGTTTTCTGGCCTCGGCCATGAACTTATCAAGGTTCTGCGCGAGGAAATCAGGAGTACCGCCACTTTTATCCTGCAACATAAAATCTATACCACCGACGGTACCAAGCCCCGGAACAGGTGGCGGCGGAAAACAGAATGCCACGGCTTCTTTCATGTCCATGAACTTCCTATTAAGCTGATCGATTATAGCGTTCGCGTGGAGTTTGGGATCTTTTCTGTTATCCCATAACTTAAGTTTAACAAAATAAAATCCGGAGTATGAACTCGTGATACCGGTAAGCATATTGTACCCGATAACGGTAATAACGTTCTCAACACCAGGCGTTTCAGAAAGCATTTCGTCTATATTTTTCATAACAGCGTCGGTACGTTGAAGCGATGCGGCGTCTGGTAGCGTTACGTTTATATAGAAATAACCCATGTCCTCTATAGGAATAAATCCGGACGGAACATTTTTGTTGAGTATAAAGACCAAACCCACTGTTAAAAGTAAAAGCCCAACACTACGGAACGTTTTTTTGAGCAACATTCCTGACATGCCAACATAACCGTTCTTAGCCTTATCGAAACCGATATTGAATTTCTCGAATATCTTTGTAAGTAAACCTTTTGAAGGTTCTCCACGCGGTTTTAACATCAAAGCGCAAAGCGCGGGACTAAGTGTAAGCGCGTTGAACGCGGATATTATAACGGAGAGCGCGATCGTCATTGCGAACTGTTGATACATCCTTCCAACTATTCCTTTCATGAACGCGACCGGAATGAACACCGACGATAATATAAGCGCTATCGCGATAACAGGGCCAGAGATCTCTCCCATCGCTTTAATTGTAGCTTCACGAGGACTGAGACCTTTTTCTATATGATGCTCCACCGCCTCTACGACAACAATGGCGTCGTCGACGACAAGACCAATGGCAAGCACCAGCCCGAATAGCGACAACGTGTTAACAGAAAAACCAAAGAACGGGAAAAATATAAAAGTTCCTATAAGCGACACGGGGACCGTGACCATTGGAATAATTGTCGCTCTCCAATTCTGCAAGAATAAGAACACCACAAGAAGCACCAGGAACACCGCTATGAAAAGGGTTTCCGTTATCTCTTTTATGCCGGCGGTTATTGGGAGCGTCGTATCAAGTCCCACCTCGTATACTACGCCGCTCGGGAAATTCCCCGAAAGTTCTTTCATTTTGGCTTGAGCGTCACGAGATATATCGAGCGCGTTACTTCCGGCTATCTGATAAACAGCGACTATAGCGGATGGTTTCTTGTTAAAACGCGATGTAGCCGAATAAGAAATAGCGCCGAGCTCGGTCCTCGCGATATCTTTAATTTTAACTGTAGAACCGTCCGGGTTTGCCTTTATCGTTATGTCCGCAAATTCCTCGGGAGATAAAAGCCTTCCCTTTGTTCTTACGGTATAAGTGAATTCGTTCCCAGGAGGCGCCGGTTCCGATCCTATCTGTCCCGCCGGATTAACAGCGTTCTGGCTTTGAATAGCTGCGATTATATCCGTCGCTGTAAGACTAAGTTTCGCAAGTTTATCAG